>NZ_AOPZ01000041.1 GCF_000414115.1 Streptomyces aurantiacus JA 4570 | reverse complement strand
CGGAGTGAACGTTCACAGAAAGGACCTGCGGTGCGGAACGTCTCTCCCCCCACGACGGCCCTCGCGGACGACTGCTCGGCCGACCTCGCCACCGCCCTGCGCACCGGCCCGTTCCACGTCGCCCTGCGCGCCGCGATCGCCGCCCGGCGCCTGCCCCTGCAACGCGTACGCCATCATCTCGCACGCGCGGGCGTCCACGTCGGCGTGACCAGCCTCAGCTACTGGCAGCAAGGCGCGCGGCGCCCCCAGCGCGCCGAGTCGCTGCGTGCCGTACGCGCCCTGGAGGAAATCCTGCAGCTGCCGGAGGAATCCCTCATCCGGCTGCTCGCCCAGGCCCACGAGCGCACCGCGGCCGAGCGGCCCGCCGCCCGTTCGTACCGCTCCCTGGTGGAGGCGTCCGACGTCCTGCAGTCCCTGATCGCCGACCTGGGATCCCCGCTCGACGGCGGCCTGCACACCATCGGCCACCACGAGCGCATACGCATCGGCCCGCGCCGTGAACTCCTCGGACGCGACTCCCAGCACGTCGTCCGCGCCCACGCGGACGGCGTCGACCGCTACCTGGCCATCCACCACGGGGACCCCGGCTGCGCCCCGGAGCGCATGGAGGTGCGGGCCCTGGAGAACTGCCGCACCGGGCGCGTGCGCTGGCACCACGACACCGGTGTGCTGGTCGCGGAGCTGCTCTTCGACGCCCGGCTGCGCGCGGGCGACACCCATCTGTTCTGCTACGGCTTCGAGGACGGCACGGCCGGCGTGAGCGCCGAGTACGTACGCGGCTTCAGCTTCACCGGCGGCCAGTACGCGCTCCAGGTCCGCTTCGCCGAGGAGGCCCTGCCCGCGCGCTGCCACCGTTTCACCCAGCGCTCGGCGGCCGCGCCGCGCCTGGGCCGCCAGGAGCTGACGCTCAGCGGCAGCCACCGCTCGGTGCATCTGGTGGAGCCACAGGTGCGGGCCGGGATCATCGGGATCGGGTGGGACTGGGAGTGAACCGGCAGCGCACCGGGTGGGCCCCGGGGTGAGCCGATCGGGGTGAGCCGATCCGCCGGTCAGGCGCCCGGGCCCGCGACGATCTTGCCGCCCGCCACCTTCACCGGCAGTTCCTCCAGGGGTGTCACGGCCGGCTCGCGCAGCACCTTGCCGTTCTTCGCGTCGAACTGGCTCCCGTGGCACTGGCAGGTCAACTTGCTGCCCCGGAGCTTCTCGATGGGGCACTGCGCGTGCGTGCAGATGCTGCTGAACGCCTTGTACTCGTCGTCGGCGATCCGGCTGACCACCACGTTCTCGTCGGTGTAGAGCTTCGATCCGCCCACCGGCACCTCATCGGCCGCGCCCAGTTCCACCGGCTTCGTCGGCGCCGAACGGCTGCCGCCGTCACCCGACGTACAGGCGGTGAGCCCGAGCCCGGCGGCCGGGACGAGTGCGGCCGCGCGGAGCACGGTGCGGCGGGCGGGGGACGTGCCGGACATGAAGTCTCCACAGGTCAAGGGGGTTCCGAGGGGGTTCGGCGACGATCAGACCCTACCGGTGGGCCGATCCGTGACCGGGTGGGGCTCGGGGGTGCCCGAGTACCGCCCGCTTCGGCCGCGCCCGCCCGGTCAGGCTCTAGCCTGTGCGCAGCACGGCAGCACGGCAGCACGGCAGCACGGCAGCACGCGGCAGCACGGCAGCACGGCAGCACGGCAGCACGGCAGCACCGGAAAGGAACCGTCAGTGATAGTCGTCGCAGGAGAGGCCCTCATCGACCTCGTTCCGCATGAGGTGGGCTCTGCGGGCTCCCCCTCACGTGGAGCCACCACGGCGCTGCCCGCCCTCGCGCCGAGGCTCGGCGGCGGGCCGTACAACACGGCGGTCGCCCTCGGCCGCCTCGGCTCCCCCACCTCCTTCTGCTCCCGGGTCTCGCTGGACGCGTTCGGCGAGGCGCTGCTCGCGGGGCTGCGGGCCGCGGACGTCGACGTGTCGTACGTCCAGCGGGGCGCCGAGCCGACGACGCTGGCCGTCGCCTCGATCGGCGCGGACGGCTCGGCCGGCTACTCCTTCTACGTCGACGGCACCGCCGACCGCCTCTTCGCCGTGCCGCGCCGGATCCCGGACGGCGTCCGGGCGCTGTCCTTCGGAACCTGCTCCCTCGTCCTGGAGCCGGGCGCGAGCGCATACGAGGAACTCATGCGACGCGAGGCGGCACGCGGCGTCTTCACGGCCCTCGACCCCAACATCCGCTCCGTCCTCATCCCCGACGCCGACGCCTACCGCGCCCGGTTCAAGAGCTGGCTGCCGTCGGTGGCGCTCCTGAAGGTGTCCGAGGAGGACGCCCGCTGGCTGGGCGGTGCGCCCGAGGAGTGGCTGGCGTCGGGGCCCGCGGCCGTGGTGGTGACGCGGGGCGGCGACGGCCTGTCCGTCTTCACGCGTGACGGCGGCGAGGTCTCCGTGCCGGGCGTCCCGGTCGACGTCGTGGACACGATCGGCGCGGGCGACACGGTCAACGCGGCACTGCTGCAGGGGCTCGCCGCGCGGGACGCCCTGTCGGCGGACACGGTGGCGGGCCTCGGCGGCGACGCCTGGGCCGAGGTGCTGCGGTTCGCGGCGCGCGCGGCGGCGATCACCTGCTCGCGGCCGGGGGCGGAACCGCCGTACGCAAGGGAGTTGGGCGCGGACGGCGGGATCGGCGGCTAACCGCTCACCGCGCGGAGGCCGCCCGGCTGGCGCCCGTTCAACTGGTCGAGCGCGGCCGAGGTGGCGTCGTCGGCCGGGAGGTGCACGAGGAGCCGCTGGCCGTCGACGTCCGGCAGGGCCAGCGACTCGTACGACAGCCGCAGCGCCCCGACCTCCGGGTGGACCAGGCTCTGCACACCGCTGCGGCGCGGCACACCGGGAACGGCCTCGATCCGGTCGGTGAACGGCGCCCCGGCGAGGACCGTCAACTCGTCGACGAACTGCAGCACATGGGGATCGATCATCGGCGATTCGCTTCTCAGGTGCGCGATCTGCTCGTCGGCGACGCGGTCCCACTCGGTGAAGGTGGCGCGGGCCCGCTCGTCGGTGAAGACGAAGCGCAGGAAGTTGGGCCGGTCGCCGTCCAGCAGGCCGAGCGGGCGGGCGATCCGTTCGTACCCGGTCGTGTACGCGAGGACGTCGCTGAGCCGGTTGAGCAGTACGGCCGGGGTGGGTTCGAGGCGGTCGACCAGGGCCCGCACGGTCGGGCGGACAGACAGGGCGGGCGGCGGGGCGTCGGCACAGCAGGGGCCCTCGGCGCCGTTGCTCGCCTTCTCCAGGCGGCGCAGGTGGATGCGCTCCTCCATGGTCAGCCGCAGTACGTCGGCGAGCGAACCGAGCACGGGCGGCGACGGGTTGCGGTCGCGGCCCTGCTCCAGGCGGGTCAGATACTCGACGCTGATGCCCGCGAGGGTGGCGACTTCGGAGCGGCGCAGTCCGGGGGTGCGGCGGCGCGGGCCGCTGGGCAGGCCCACTTCGGTGGGGGTGACGGCCTCGCGGCGGGCACGGAGGAAGGCTCCCAGCTCGTTGTCGCTCACCGTTCGAACGTATCAGGGCGGTCCCGGGGGCGGCCGCCCTGATGGTGGCCCTGCCACTACCAGTCTCCGCCCGGCCTTCCTCGCGCCTGTGCCCCGCCCCAGAGTGGACGGCATGAGCTTCGAGACCGACACCACCACTGACACCGCCACCGCCCTGCCTCTTCCGGCGGGCCGCTGGGCGCTCGACCCGCTGCACTCCGCCGTGAACTTCACGATTCGCCACCTGGGCATCTCCAAGGTGCGGGGCCGCTTCACACAGTTCGACGCGGAGCTGGTGGTGGGCGAGACCCTGGACGGCACCGCGGTGAACGCCACGATCGCGCTCGCCTCGATCGACACCGGCAACCCGGACCGTGACGCGCACGTCCGCGCCTCCGACCTGCTCGACGTGGAGAAGCGCCCGACGATGGCGTTCCGCTCCACCGGGGTCACCGGCGCCGGCGAGGACTGGACGATGGCGGGCGACCTGACCATCGGCGACGTCACCCGTCCTGTGACGCTCGCCGTGGAGTTCGGGGGCCTCGGCGAGTTCGGCGACACCCGGCACGCGGGCTTCGAGGCGACGGGCGAGATCCGCCGCAGCGAGTACGGCCTGACGTTCGCCCCCGGCATGCTCGGCGAGGTCGTGAAGATCCAGCTGGACATGCAGTTCCTGGAGCCGGGGAAGGACGGGGCGTAGGCGTCGGTGCGGGGCCGCGGCCCCGTAAGGGGCGCGGGGCTGTATCGATCTGCGGCTCCGCCGCGGGGCGCGACCAGCCCCCACCAACCCGCAGAGGGCATCACCGCAAATCCAGCGAAGCGCTCAGCTCTCGCCGAAGACGCCGTGCCGTCCCGCCCCCGCGGCGAACCGCGCGGCGCCTTCGGCCGCTTCACCGAGCGCGTGCAGACCGTGCTCCAACTCGCCCGCGAGCGCCTGCCGTTCGGGCAGCCCGTGCTGTTCGCGGGCGGAGAGCCGGTCGTGCCGCAGGCAGGTCTGCGGGAACGCGGCGATCTCGGCGGCAAGGCGCTCGGCCGCCGCGCGGGCGCCGCCCTTCGGTACGACGCGGTTGACCAGGCCCATGCCCAGCGCCTCCGCGGCGTCGACCGGACGGCCGGTGAGGATCAGGTCCATGGCGCGCCCCTCCCCGACGATCCGGGGCAGCCGCACCGTCCCGCCGTCGATGAGCGGCACGCCCCAGCGGCGGCAGAACACCCCGAACACGGCGTCGTCCTCGGCGACCCGCAGATCGCACCAGAGCGCTAGCTCCAGGCCGCCCGCGACGGCGTGACCGGAGACCGCCGCGACGACGGGCTTGGAGAGGCTCAGCCGGGTGGGCCCCATCGGCCCGTCGTGCGCGCCGTTGGCGTCGCTCGCTTCGTCCCCGCCGTCCCCGCTGCCCCCGCCGTTCACCTCGGTGACCGCGTTGCCGTCCGGGGTGCCCAGCGCCTTGAGGTCGGCGCCCGCGCAGAATGTGCCGCCCTCGCCCCACAGGACGGCGACCGATGCCTCCGGGTCGGCGTCGAAGGCACGGAAGGCGTCGGCGAGGGCGCGGGCGGTGGGCCCGTCGACGGCGTTGCGTACGTGCGGGCGCGACAGGACGACGGTGGTGACGGGACCCTGGCGTTCGATCCGCACGGGCGCTTCGGCTGCGGGCATGTCGTACGTCTCCTAGGTCGTCGTACGCGTTCCTGATGCCGGGCACCTCCTGCCCGCGCCACCACCCGATCACGTCGGCGCACCCCTCAACAAGCCGACAGCGCGCCGCCCTTGGCACGGGCGGCGCGCTGCTGTGGCTGATCGGACGCGGTGATCAGACCTTGCGCGTCCTCGTCGCCGTCTTCTTGGCGGCACCCTTCTTGGCGGCCGTCTTCGAAGCCGCCGCCTTCGTGGACGCGGCCTTCGTGGACGCGGCCTTCGTGGTGGCCGTCTTCGCGGCCACCGTCTTCCTGGCGGTCGAGGTGGCCGCCGCGACCGTCTTCTTGGCGGGGGCCTTCTTCGTGGCCTTGCGGGCCGGCGGCACCTCCGCGTCGCTGATCCGGTCCGCGGCGATGATGTCCCGCAGGAACTTGCCGGTGTGGCTGGCCGGGACCCCGGCGACCTGCTCGGGGGTGCCCTCGGCGATGACGAGGCCGCCGCCGCTGCCGCCCTCCGGGCCCATGTCGACGACCCAGTCCGCGGTCTTGATCACGTCGAGGTTGTGCTCGATGACGATGACCGTGTTGCCCTTGTCGACGAGGCCCGACAGGACACTGATGAGCTTGCTGATGTCTTCGAAGTGCAGACCGGTGGTCGGCTCGTCGAGGACGTAGACCGTGCGGCCCGTGGAGCGCTTCTGGAGCTCGCTGGCCAGCTTCACGCGCTGGGCCTCGCCGCCGGAGAGCGTGGGCGCGGACTGGCCGAGGCGCACATAGCCGAGGCCCACGTCGTGGAGGGTCTTCAGGTGGCGGGCGATGGCGGGCACGGCCTCGAAGAAGCCGAGCGCCTCCTCGATGGGCATGTCGAGGACCTCGGCGATGGACTTGCCCTTGTAGTGCACGTCCAGGGTCTCGCGGTTGTACCGCGCGCCGTGGCAGACCTCGCACGGGACGTACACATCCGGGAGGAAGTTCATCTCGATCTTGATGGTGCCGTCGCCGGAGCAGTTCTCGCAGCGGCCGCCCTTGACGTTGAAGGAGAAGCGCCCGGGGAGATAGCCCCTGACCTTCGCCTCCGTGGTCTCCGCGAAGAGCTTGCGGACGTGGTCGAAGACTCCGGTGTACGTCGCCGGGTTCGAGCGCGGGGTGCGGCCGATGGGCGACTGGTCGACGTGCACCACCTTGTCGACGAGGTCGTCGCCGTCCACGCGCGTGTGGCGGCCGGGGACGGACCTGGCGCCGTTCAGCTCGCGGGCCAGGTGGGTGTAGAGGATGTCGTTGACCAGCGTCGACTTGCCGGATCCGGAGACGCCGGTGACCGCGGTGAGGACGCCCAGCGGGAAGGAGACGTCGATGTCCCGCAGGTTGTTCTCGCGGGCGCCGTGCACCGTGAGCCGGCGGCTGGGGTCGGCGGGGCGGCGGAGGTCGGGCACGGGGATGGCCCTCTTGCCCGCCAGATACTGGCCCGTGACCGACTTCTCGTTGTCGAGCAGCTCCTTCAGGGAGCCGCTGTGCACGACCTTGCCGCCGTGCTCGCCCGCGCCGGGGCCGATGTCGACGACCCAGTCGGCGACCTTGATGGTGTCCTCGTCGTGCTCGACGACGATCAGGGTGTTGCCCATGTCGCGGAGGCGGACCAGCGTCTCGATGAGGCGGTGGTTGTCGCGCTGGTGCAGGCCGATGGAGGGCTCGTCGAGGACGTAGAGCACGCCGACCAGCCCAGAGCCGATCTGGGTGGCCAGGCGGATGCGCTGGGCCTCGCCGCCGGAGAGGGTGCCCGCGGCGCGGTTGAGCGACAGGTAGTCCAGGCCGACGTCGACCAGGAAGCGCAGTCGTTCGTTGACCTCCTTCAGGACCCGCTCGGCGATCTTCTTGTCCCGGGCGCCGAGCTTCAGCTGGGCGAGGAAGTCAGCGCAGTCGCTGATCGACATCGCGGAGACCTCGGCGATGGACTTCCCCATGACCGTGACGGCCAGGACGATCGGCTTGAGGCGCGTGCCCTCACACGTCGGGCAGGGCACCTCGCGCATATAGCCCTCGAAGCGCTCGCGGCTCGCGTCGCTCTCGGCCTCGCTGTGCCGCCGCTTGACGAAGGGGACGGCGCCTTCGAAGGCGGTGGTGTAGACCCGCTCTCTGCCGTACCGATTCCTGTAGCGGACCTCGATCTGGGTCTTGTGGCCGTTGAGGAGGGCCTTCTTGGCGCGCTGCGGCAGGCCCGCCCAGGGCATGTCCGTGGAGAAGCCGAGCGCGTCGGCGAGGGCTCCGACCAGGCGGCCGAAGTAGTCCTTCGTGTGGCCGTGCGACCAGGGGTGGATGGCGCCCTCGTCGAGGGACTTCTCCTCGTCGGGGACGATCAGCTCGGGGTCGACCTCCATGCGCGTGCCGATGCCGGTGCAGTCGGGGCAGGCGCCGAAGGGCGAGTTGAAGGAGAAGGAGCGGGGCTCCAGCTCTTCGAAGGACAGGTCGTCGTACGGGCAGTAGAGGTGCTCCGAGTACATCCGCTCGCGCTCGGGGTCGTCCTCGGGGAGGTCGACGAAGTCCAGGACGACCATGCCTCCGGAGAGGCCGAGCGCGGTCTCCACGGAGTCCGTCAGGCGGCGCTTGGCGCTGTCCTTGACGGTGAGGCGGTCGACGACCACCTCGATGGTGTGCTTCTCCTGCTTCTTCAGCGTGGGCGGCTCGGAGAGCTGGATGGTCTCGCCGTCCACCCGGGCGCGGCTGTAGCCCTTCGTCTGGAGGTCGGCGAAGAGGTCGACGAACTCGCCCTTGCGCTCGCGCACCAGCGGCGACAGGACCTGGAAGCGGCTGCCCTCGGGCAGCGTGAGCACCTTGTCGACGATGGCCTGCGGGGACTGGCGGGTGATCGGGCGGCCGCACTCGGGGCAGTGCGGCTTGCCGATGCGGGCGAACAGCAGGCGGAGGTAGTCGTACACCTCGGTGATGGTGCCGACCGTGGAGCGCGGGTTGCGCGAGGTCGACTTCTGGTCGATGGAGACCGCGGGCGAGAGGCCCTCGATGAAGTCGACGTCGGGCTTGTCCATCTGGCCGAGGAACTGGCGCGCGTACGAGGACAGGGACTCGACGTACCTCCGCTGACCCTCGGCGAAGATCGTGTCGAACGCGAGCGAGGACTTGCCGGATCCGGACAGGCCGGTGAAGACGATGAGGGAGTCACGCGGGAGGTCGAGCGAGACGTTCTTGAGATTGTGCTCGCGCGCGCCACGGACGATGAGACGGTCGGCCACGCCGGTCCGCACCTTTCTTGAGAGAAGTGACAGGGGCGGGGCCCCCGTCCTTCACAGACTAGGGCGACCCACTGACAACGCCGGGCCGGATGCTCCGGTGAATGAAATCCGTACGACCAAGAGTGCCCGATGCCGCTCTCGAGCGTATAGCACGGACATTCGATTTGCGGGGGTGGTCCACCGCCTTCACCCGAACGTGTGGCGAAGCTATCGTCGGGCCCATGATTGATCATGTGCGCGACCTGGCGTCTGTACGTGACGCGACCGAACGGCTGCTCGCCGCAGCCACCGCATTGGACAACGTTTCGATCGCCGAGCCGTCACGGCTTCCCGGCTGGACGCGTGGGCACGTCCTCGCGCACGTCGCGCGGAACGCCGACGCCCTGGTGAACGTGCTGGCCGGGCGGCCCATGTACGTGAGCGGGGAGGCGCGGGACGCGGACATCGAGCGGGACGCGCCGCGGCCGGTGGACGTCCAGCTCACGGACCTGCGCGAGAGCGCGGCCCGCCTGGAGGCCCAGGCCGCGCTGCCCGCCGACTGGTCCCGCACCATCACGATGCGCAACGGCGTCACGGACTCGGCGTCCCGGGTGCCGTTCCGGCGCTGGGTGGAGCTGGAGCTGCACCACGTCGACCTCGGGGTCGGCTATGAGCTGGAGGACGTACCGGCCGACTTCCTGGAGCGTGAGATCGGCTTCCTCACGGACCGCTTCTCCGGCAACCCGGAGGTGGTGGCGACGAACGTCACCGACGGCACGCGCGCGTGGCCGACGGGTCGCGCCGCGGACAAGCCGGAGGTCACCGTCAGCGGCCCGGCTCCCGCGCTCGTCGGCTGGCTTGCGGGCCGCCGCGACCACCGCGCCCTCGCGGCCCAGCTGACCGTCGACGGCGGCCCCCTCCCCGCGCTCCCCCCGCTATAGGCTGGCCGCATGACGTACAGCGGAGCGGTGAAGGTCGGCGGACCCGCGGACGTGCACGAACTGCGAGACCTGATGATCTCCAAGGTCGCGGTCGGGCCGATGGACAACAACGCCTATGTGCTGCGCTGTCGGGCCACCGACGAGCAGCTCCTGATCGACGCGGCGAACGAGCCCGGCACCCTGCTGCGGCTCATCGGTGACGACGGCATCACCGCCGTCGTCACCACCCACCAGCACGGCGACCACTGGCAGGCGCTGGAGGAGGTCGTCGCCGCGACGGGCGCGCGGACGTACGCGGGCCGCGAGGACGCCGAGGGCATCCCGGTGCCGACGGACGTCCTCGTCGACGACGGCGACACGATCGAATTCGGCCGGATCTCGCTCACGGCCCGGCACCTCGTGGGCCACACGCCGGGCTCGATCGCCCTCGTGTACGACGACCCGCACGGCCACCCGCACGTCTTCACCGGCGACTGCCTCTTCCCCGGGGGCGTCGGCAATACGTGGAAGGACCCGGAGCGGTTCGGGAGCCTCATCGAGGACGTCGAGACGAAGATCTTCGGCACGCTGCCGGACGAGACGTGGGTCTATCCGGGCCACGGCGGCGACACGACGCTGGGCGCCGAGCGCCCGCACCTGCCCGAGTGGCGCGAGCGCGGCTGGTGACCCCGCTCGGTGGCGCGGGCCCGTCGGACAGTGCCCAGGGCGTGTCCTAGCCCCGCGCCACCAGCGCCGCCACCCGCTCCACCGCGAACACGTACCCCTGCACGCCGCACCCCGCGATGACGCCGTCGGCGCGTTGCGAGACGTACGAATGGTGCCGGAACGCCTCGCGCTGGTGGATGTTGGAGATGTGGACCTCCACGACGGGCAGGCCGTCGCAGGTGTTGAGCGCGTCCAGGATCGCCACCGAGGTGTGCGAGTACGCGGCCGGGTTGATGACGATGCCCGCGTGCTGCTCGCGCGCCTCGTGGATCCAGTCCACCAGCTCGCCCTCGTGGTTGGACTGTCGCAGGTCGACCGTCCCGCCGTGCGCGGCGGCCGCCTTGGCGCACATCGCCTCCACGTCGGCGAGCGTGTCGGTGCCGTAGATCTCCGGCTGGCGCTTGCCCAGGAGGTTCAGGTTGGGCCCGTTGAGGACCATGACCGGGGCGGTGGCGAGGGTGTGGGGCACAGGGACCTCCGTGCGTCGGGCTGCTGCTCACAGACGGTCTATCACGGTGCGAGCGCGCTGAGCCGGGCGGCCGGAACTCTTCCCGCTCCCCTGCGAGCCGCTCGTCGACACCCTCGGGCGGGGCGCGCCATCGGGCTCCCCGACGCGCCCTCGGACTCCCGCGCGCCCCCGTAACCGCCTTTCACACCGGGTAGTTGACGCACCGTGCGCAACAGTGACTCTCCGTCAAAACCCCAGCCCGCGGCCCCTTCGCTGCCGCGGCTCGCCGCCGCGTCGCTCGCCGGGACGGCCATCGAGTTCTACGACTTCTTCATCTACGGCACCGCGGCGGCGCTCGTGCTCGGGCCGCTGTTCTTCCCGACGTTCTCCCCGCTGGCGGGAACTCTCGCCGCGTTCGCGACATTCGGAGTGGGCTTCGTGGCCCGGCCGCTCGGCTCCGTGCTCTTCGGGCACCTCGGTGACCGGCGCGGCCGGCGGCCCGTCCTGGTGCTCTCGCTGCTGATGACGGGCCTGGCCACGGTCGCCGTCGGCTGCGTACCGACGTACGAGTCGATCGGCGTGGCCGCTCCCGTGCTGCTCCTTGTGCTGCGCTTCGTGCAGGGCGTGGGGCTCGGTGGCGAGTGGGGCGGTGCGGTGCTGCTCACCGCCGAGCACGCGCCGCCCGAGCGGCGTGCGCTGTGGGCGAGCTTCCCGCAGGTCGGGCCCGCGATCGGGTTCCTGCTGGCCAACGGCGTCATGCTGGTGCTCTCGGCGACGCTCACGGACGCGCAGTTCGCGTCCTGGGGGTGGCGGATTCCGTTCTGGGGGGCGGGGCTGCTCGCGGTGGCCGGGCTCGCGCTGCGCGCCTCGCTCGCGGAGAGTCCGGACTTCCTTCAGGTGCGCGAGCACGCGCGCGTGCCGCTCGTCGAGGTGGCACGCGACCACTGGCGCCTGGTCCTGCTGACGGCGGGCGCGCTCGCGGTCGGGTACGCGGTGTTCTACGCCGTCACGACCTGGTCGCTGTCGTACGGCGTGGAGCGGCTCGGCGTGAGCCGGACGGTGATGCTCGGGTGCATCATGGCCGCCGTCGTCGTCAAGGGGGCGCTGACGCCGGTGGCGGCGCTGCTGGGTGACCGGTACGGGCGGCGGCCGATGTGCCTGGTGGGGTGCTCGGCGGTGGCCCTGTGGATGTTCCCCATGGTCGCCCTCCTGGCGACGGGTGAGCCGCTCCTGATCTTCCTGGGCTTCCTGGTGGCGCTGCTCGCGTTCGTCACGATGTTCTCCGTGGTCGCCGCCTATCTGCCGGAGCTGTACGCGCCGCGGGTGCGCTGCACGGGCGCGGCGGTGGGCTACAACCTGGCCGGGGTCCTCGGTGGCGCGCTCACCCCGATGGTGGCGACCGCGGCGGCGCGCGGCGAGGGCACTCCGTGGGGTGTGGCCGCGTACCTGACGGCGGTGGCGGTGCTGAGCCTCGGCTGCTTCGCGCTGCTGCCGGAGACGCGGCCCGCGCGGGAGGAGGCGGTGGTGCCGGTGGCGGGGTGAGAGGCGCGCGGCGTGCCCGGCGGCCGAGGGGGCGCGGCATGCCCGGTGGCCGGACAGCGCCCCGCGGCCCCCTCGGCCCGCGTCACGGGTTGATCGCGAGCTCCAGATACGCCGCGAACAGCACCAGGTGCACACCGCCCTGCAGGGGCGTGGCGCGCCCGGGCACGACCGTGAGCGTGCCCACGAGGACCGTCAGGACGAGCAGCACCATGTGGGTCGAGCTGAGGCCGAGCACGAGCGGCCCGGACAGCCAGACGGAGGCGATGGCGACGGCGGGGATGGTCAGGCCGATGCTGGCCATCGCCGACCCGAGGGCGAGGTTCAGGCTCGTCTGGACGCGGTCGCGTCGGGCCGCGCGCACGGCCGCGATGGTCTCGGGCAGCAGCACGAGCAGGGCGATGATCACGCCGACGACGGCGTGCGGCAGACCCGCGGACTCGACACCCGACTCGATGGTGGGCGACACACCCTTGGCGAGCCCGACGACGCCGATCAGCGCGAGCGCCAGCAGGCCGAGGCTGATCAGGGCGGTGCGGGCGGAGGGACCTTCGGCGTGGTCGTCTGCGTCGACGACCTCTCCCTCCTTGGTGACCGGCAGGAAGTAGTCACGGTGCCGGACGGTCTGGGTCGCCACGAACAGGCCGTACAGGACGAGTGAGGCCAGGGCGGCGAAGGTGAGCTGCGCCGTGGAGAACTCGGGACCCGGCTTGGACGTGGTGAAGGTCGGCAGCACCAGGCTGAGCGTGGCCAGGGTGGCGACGGTCGCGAGTGCGGCGCCGGTGCCCTCGGAGTTGAAGACGGCGACGCGGTGGCGCAGGGCGCCGGTCAGCAGGCAGAGGCCCAGTATGCCGTTACAGGTGATCATGACGGCGGCGAAGACGGTGTCGCGCGCCAGGGTGGAACTCTTGTCGCCGCCGTCGGCCATGAGGGTGACGATCAGGGCGACCTCGATGATGGTCACCGCGACGGCAAGGACGAGCGAGCCGAAGGGTTCGCCGACGCGGTGCGCGATGACTTCGGCATGGTGGACGGCAGCGAGCACCGCGCCCGCGAGCACCGCCGTCACCAGGGCGACGACCACTCCCGACAGGTCGCGCCCCCAGGTGAGGGCGAGGAGGACGACTCCGAGCACGGGCACGGCGGCCGTCCACCGCGCGGTGACTGCCCGGAGCCTGGGGATCATGTCTTCGATGCTGCCCCGCGCGCGGGAGGGCCGCGACTTCATGTGTGCCTTTCTATGCGGAAGCGGTGCACGGTCGAGGACCGTGCACCGCTCCGGATGGTTCTTCACGCAGCCTCACGTCATGGGCCGGTACGCCCCATCACGCCGCTCCGTAGAGTGCCGTTACGCCTGGATGCTGTCCTTCTGGGCGTCGTCCTTGCCGGACTCCGTCGCCTCGGCGGACTCGGCCGCCTCGCGCTCCGACTGCTTCTTGTTGGCCATCAGGCTGGTGATCGTCGTGACGATCAGGACGCCGCAGATGACGCCGAGCGAGACCGGGATGGAGATCTCGGGGACATGCACGCCGTTCTCGTGCAGGGCGTGCAGGACCAGCTTCACGCCGATGAAGCCGAGGATCACCGACAGGCCGTAGCTCAGGTGGACCAGCTTCTTGAGCAGTCCGCCGATGAGGAAGTACAGCTGCCGCAGACCCATCAGGGCGAAGGCGTTGGCGGTGAAGACGATGTACGGGTCCTGGGTGAGGCCGAAGATCGCGGGGATGGAGTCCATCGCGAACAGGACGTCGGTGGTACCGATGGCGAGCATGACGACCATGAGGGGCGTCATGATCTTCTTGCCGTTCTTCTGGATGAACAGCTTCGTGCCCTCGTACCGGTCCGAGACGCCGAACTTCTTCTCGATGGACTTCAGGAGGCGGTTCTCCTCCCAGTCCTCTTCCTCCTCGTCGGCGCGCGCCTCCTGGATGAGCTTCCAGGCGGTGTAGATCAGGAACGCGCCGAAGATGTAGAAGACCCAGGAGAAGTTCGCGATGACCGCGGCGCCGGCGGCGATGAAGATCGCACGCAGGACGAGGGCGATCAGCACACCGAACAGCAGCACACGCTGCTGCAGGTGCGACGGCACCGAGAACTTCGCCATGATCAGGATGAACACGAAGAGGTTGTCGACGCTCAGCGACTTCTCGGTGATGAAGCCCGCGAAGAACTCGCCGGACGCCTGAGTCTCGCCCGCGATCAGCAGGCCGATTCCGAACAGCACGGCGAGGACGATCCAGACGATCGTCCATATGCCGGCTTCCTTGATGGACACATCGTGCGGCTTGCGCCCGATGAAGAAGTCCGCCGCGATCAGGGCACACAGACCAAGAACGGTCAGGGCCCACACGGTCATTGAAACGTCCACTGCGCCTCCGGCGTCGTACGGCTACTGATCAGCGTCGTCGCTGCCGGAGGTCTCTTCCACCCGGGCGCTGTCTCCGCGCCCCGGGCCGACGCCCCGGGACCGATGGCGGTCCGTATTGACGGGCACGTCGCGTACGGGAGTACTCCCCTCCGCACTGAGAAGAGTACGTGAAAGACCAAGGTTAGGTAAAGGGAGCGGCAAATGAGAGCCAAATGGCCAGGCCAGGCGGGTGCGTGAGCCTTTGACAGTCGCTAGGTCGACTTGGTGACGGGCCCGGCACGCGTGCGGGCGGACGGCGGGCGGGGTCAGCGACTCCCGGTGCGGCGGGCCTCGCCCACGCGCTGCAGGACGTGGCTGAGGACTTGGCTGCCGGGCGGGGGCATCGGCGGCTCGTACGTCCACGCGTGGCCGACCCACGGGTCCGCGAGGTGGTCGTCGGGCACCGGTGTCACCCGCAGCAGCGCGCGCCACAGCGGGTCGAGCAGCGGGCCGTACTCCGAGGCGTCCTCGCGGTCGGCGACCATCATCAGGTGGACGCCGACGGCGGGGCCCTCGTCGGCCAGATAGCGGAGCTGGGTCACGGCGCGGTCGTCGAAGCCGTGCGGGAAGTCGTTGACGACGAGCAGCTGCTCGCCGGTGTCCAGGTCCGGCGGCAGGGCGTCGGCGACGCCGCCGCGGACGGCCATCTGCACCAGGTCCACGCGCTGGGTGAGCCGGGTGAGCGCGGCGGTGACCCCCGCGGCGCCGGTCGCGGGCGGCCCGTCCAGGACCCCGGCCGACACGAGCGGGGCGAACGCGGCCGTACCGGTGCCCGCGGCGTCGATGACGTGCACGGTGAACGCGCCGGGCGGATACGAGGCGAGCAGCCGCGCGGTGTGCGCGACGGCGCTGTCCAGGGCGAGGCGGCGCAGCTGGTCGGCGTCGGCGAGCGAGTCCGTGCCGGAGCGGCCGCTGTCGATCCACAGGCCGCGCTCCAGGGGCAGCCGGACGAGCATGGGAATGCGCAGGTCGGGACGCTCGGGCAGATGGAGATTGCCGAGGCGCAGCGCCATCGGTATCTCCATGGGCGCGCGGTAGGCGTGCCAGACGGGGCTGGACCAGTCGGCGAACGCCGGGGGCAGCGCCGGCTCGACGACCTCCGCCTCGGCGGCGAGCTGGGCCAGGTCACGGTCGAGGGCGGCGCGCGCCTGGTCGACGAGGTCGCCGTGGCGGGCACGGGCGGCCGCGCGTGCCGCGTCGCCGGTGTTGCCGATGCGGCTGCGCGGGTCGGAGAGGACCTTGTCGAGCTCCTGCTCCATGCGGGATTCGGCGAAGTCCACCGCGCTGCGGTACGCCGCGGCCGTGCGGGCCAGGTCCTCGAACATGCCCCACACCTGGTTGTACAGCCGCTCCTCCAGGGACCAGCCGGTGGCGT
>NZ_AOPZ01000040.1 GCF_000414115.1 Streptomyces aurantiacus JA 4570 | reverse complement strand
GGCGGGCCTCGCGGGCGGCACGGCCGACGCGGCGCTGCTGCGGCTGCCGTTCCCCGGCCAGGAGGCCCTCGACATCGACGTGCTGCTCACCGAGGAGCGCTGGGTGGCACTGCCCGCCGGGCACCGCCTGGCCCGCCGGGCGGAGGTCGACTTCGCCGAGCTGCTCGACGAGCCCTTCGTCGCCGCCCCGCCGGAGGCCGGCTGGTGGCGCGACTACTGGCTCGCGGCCGACGAACGGGACGGCCGCCCGGCGAAGATCGGCGCCGTCGCCCCCACCGCCGACGCGTGGCTGACCGCCATAGCGGGCGGTCACGGCGTCTCCCTCACCCCCGAGGCCACCGCCCGCTCCTGCCGCCGCCCCGACGTGACCTGCCGTCCGGTGCGCGGCGTCAGCCCCGGCGGGATCGGTGTGGCCCGCGCCCGGGGCACCGAAGTCCCGCAGGTGGTGCGGGACTTCGTCGAGGCGTGCGTGACGGCACGCGACGAGCCGGAGCGTGCGGGGGCGTGACCGTACGCGTCACGCGCCCTCGTCCTCGTGCGGTCCGTCGAGAAGTACGGAGATACGATCCGCCGCCACCGGCCGCGAGTACAGCCACCCCTGCCCGGTGTCGCACCCGATCCTGCGCAGCCGCTCCGCCTGCCCGGAGGTCTCCACGCACTCCGCCGTGACGGTGAGCCCGAGACGGTGGGCGAGCTGCACCAGCGCCTCGACGATCACCTCGTCGGCGGGGTTGATGTGCGCGGCGGCCTCGCCGTACTCGCCCTCGTCGTACTGGAAGCCGCGGACGAAGGAGCCGTCCAGCTTCAGGACGGAGACCGGGAGCCGGCTGAGGTAGGCGAGGTTGGAGTAGCCCGTGCCGAAGTCGTCGATGGCGATGCGTACGCCCATGTCGCTGAGCGCCTGCAGGGCCTGCAGCGGGCGGCCCGCGGAGCCCATGACCGCGGACTCGGTCAGCTCCAGTTGCAGCAGCCGCGGCGGCAGGCCCGTCTCGGCGAGGATCTCGGCGACGTCCGCGACCAGGTCGGAGTCCCACACCTGGCGGACGGCGACGTTGACGCTCACGAACAGCGGTTCCCGGTCGGGGTGTTCGAGCTGCCAGCGCCGGGCCTGCCGGCAGGCGGTCCGCAGCACCCAGCGGCCGAGCTGCACGATCGAGCCGTCTTCTTCAGCAAGTCCGATGAACCGATTCGGCGTGAGCAGCCCGAACTGCGGATGCTGCCACCGCACCAGCGCCTCGACCCCGCGCACGCCGCCGCCGTCCAGGCCCACCAACGGCTGGTAGTCCAGGACGAATTCGTCGCGCTCGACGGCGGGACGCAGCGAACTGGCCAGCGCCTGCCGGGTCATGCGGTGGGCGTTGCGCTCGGGGTCGAACAGCGTCCAGCGGGCCTTGCCGTCGGCCTTGGCCCAGTACAGCGTGGTGTCCGCGGCCTGCATCAGGCCGGTGGTCGTGGTGCCGGCGGCGCGCCGCTCGACGACGCCGATGGAGGCCGAGAGGGACAGCCGCTGCCCGGCCAGGTCGAAGGGCTCCTGGAGCGCCCGCAGGGTCGTCTCGGCGAGCTCGGTGAGCTGATCCGTGCCCATGGAGTCCTCCACGAGCAACGCGAACTCGTCCCCGCCGAGCCGCGCGACCAGGGGCGCCGACGCCCTGCCGTACCCGGCCTCGTCGGCGAGCGCGGTCAGCCGCTCGGCGACGGCGGCGAGCAGCCGGTCGCCGACGCGGTGGCCGAGGGTGTCGTTGACGGCCTTGAAGCCGTCCAGGTCCAGATAGCACACGCCGATCCGGCCGGTGCTCGTGTCGTCGTACGCGCCCGCCTCCAGCGCCGTCGCGAGCCGCTCGAAGAACAGCGCGCGGTTGGGCAGCCGGGTCACCGGGTCGTGCATCTGCAGATGCCGCAGCCGGGCCTGCAGATCCCGGCGCGCGCTGATGTCGGCGGCGGCGAGCAGGACCGCGCCCGCGCCGTACCGCTCGCTGCCGCCGGGCAGTGGGGACGCGGTGATCTGCGTCCACAGCGAGTGCCCGTCGGGGTGTTTCAGCCGCCGGGTGCAGCGCAGCTTGGCCTGCCGGCCACGGAGCACCTCGCGGTACGCGTGCCAGGTGCGGGTGTCGGACGTGAGGTCCACCAGGTCGGCGGCGACGCGGCCGGTGAGGTCGGCGGGGTCGGCGCCGAGCAGCTCGGCCAGCGCGTCGTTGGCGCTGACGACCAGGCCCTCGCGGTCCACGACGGCGAGGGCCAGGGGGGCCGCGGCGAAGGCGGCGTGGTAGTCGGCGGTGTACTGGACGAGAGGGCCGGTCGGGCCCGGTTGGTGACGCTCCGTGACGGCAGGCCGGGCGCGGCCGTGTGCTGCGACCGCTGTGGCGGTCGGCCCTTGAGAGGTTCCGTTCACCGCTTGCTCCCGCAGTGCAATTGATGTCGAGCAGGTCGATGGGCCCCGAATCCTGGCGGGTCTGGTGAGGCGGCCGGCCGGTTGGCGGGCGGCCGACGGGGCCGCGAAAGTGTGCCGATCATAGAGGCAGGCCGTCCGGGCGTTCCAGCCGTGGCACCGCGAAAGGGGGCTTCCGGGGCTCCCGGCAGATCGTTTCTGCTCGGCCCTGTACGGGCTTATCTGCGGCCGGACCGCTTGTGACGGTCGGTGAGCGGTCGGAGTGTCGCATCCTGGCCGTTCGTCACTCGGCCGGGTCAGACAAACTGGGCGAAGTTCAACAAAACATCACAGGGTGGGTGGGGTGTCTCGCATTCCGCACCCGGAGGTCGACGTGGAGCGTCAGCTCCCCCCTTGGATGCTCACCCGTGGAGGGGAGTGGCCGCGCCTGCGTACCGCGGGAATCCTCTTCACCTGCCTGACCGCCCTGGCCGCCACCTCACTGGTCGCGGGACCGGCGATCGCCCACGGCACGGCGGGCCCGTGCGCGCTGCGCCGCACGCCCGCACACCACTCGGAGGGCCTTGACACCTGGAACGCCGCCTATCCGCGGCCGTCCCGCGCCCTCGACGCCGTCATGGTCTTCCTGTCCTTCCCGGACTCCCCGCCACGGACGACCCCCGACGAGCTGGCGGAAGACTACTTCCCGGCCACGAGCGAGTTCTTCGAGCGAGCTTCCTACGGAAGGTTCACGCTGCGCCCGCACCCGCAACACGAATGGGTGGAAATGCCGGAGGATTCGATGGCGTACGCCATAGAGCGGGACTGGAGCCCGCAGCGCCGCGCCGCCTACCTGCGGGACGCGGTGGCGGCGGCGGATCCGTACGTGGACTTCTCGGCGTACGACGTCGTCTACTTCGTGGCCGATCCGGACGCCCCCGGCGTGAACTCCGACGCGACGAAGGTCGTGAACTTCGACCACCCGATGCACGCGGACGGCACGCCGATCCGCCGCATCGTCACGGTCTTCGAACGCCATCCGCCGGACCGCAACGTGCTGGCCCACGAGACGGGCCACGTCTTCGACCTGCCGGACCTCTACCACCGCCCCACGGACGGCAAGGGCGACTGGGACACCCATGTCGGCGACTGGGACGTCATGGGCAGCCAGTTCGGCCTGGCCCCCGAGCTGTTCGGCTGGCACAAGTGGAAGCTGGGCTGGCTGGCGCCGCGGCAGGTGGTGTGCGTGGCGGGCGGTCCGCGCCGGCTGACCCTGGATCCGCTCTCCGCGCCCCCGGCCCGCAGCGGTACGACCGCCACCAAGCTGGCGGTCGTGCGTACCGGCCGGGGCAGCGCGGTCGCCATCGAGGCCCGCGGCGCCCTGGGCAACGACCGGGCGACGTGCAGCGAGGGCGTGCTCGCCTACCGCGTCCGCAACGAGACGGCCTCGGGCCGGGGGCCCATCGAGGTGATCGACGCCCACCCCGACTCGGCCGCGTGCGGCAACGAGTCGGTGTACCCGCCGCTCGCGGACGCGCCGGTGCGGGTGGGGGAGAGCTTCACGGTGCCCGAGGAGGGAGTGCGTATCGAGGTGGAGGACCGGACGGCTTCGGGGGCTTGGACGGTCAAGATCACGCCTGCGTGACTCCGGGGGCCCGGGCCGACCCAAGGGGGGTGTGGGTGGCGAAGCCCCCACAACGCGCGGCGAAGCCGCGCAGAAAACACGATGGCGAGGAGGTCCACGCTTTCCGTGGACACACCTCGCCATCGCCGTCGTGCGCCGCCAGGGACTCGAACCCCGGACCCGCTGATTAAGAGTCAGCTGCTCTAACCAACTGAGCTAGCGGCGCCTGCTGACGTCGTAGACCTTAGCACTCTGATCGCCGCGGGGAAAAATCGATATACGCACTGCAGGGCTGGTCGCCGCCCTGGCCGCGCGGACGCAGGCCCAGAGCACCACATCCGGGCCCGGGAGCCACGGGCGGCGGCTGCCGGGGGCCACCAGCCAGCGCGATCCGAGCTGGTCTCCGGGGTGCTGCCCGGGCGAGAGGGGCGGCACGGTGACCGCGTCGCCCGGGCCGTGGCAGAGCAGCGAGGGTACGGCCCGGGCCCACTCCTCCCATGCCAGGAGCGAGGGCAGCCGGCGGGCCGTGCCGGGGGTCGCGAAGAGCAGCATGCGGCCGCGGTGCGCGGCCACGGGGCCCGAGCCGGGGCCCTCGTGCCATAACCGGTCCACCATCTGCCGCCCGAAGACGGCGGGCACGCTCACGACGTCGAAGACGGTTCCGCACGACAGCACGGCCGGGGCGGTGGGGCGCGCCCGCCAGTCGGTGAGCAGGCTCTGCGGATACGTTTCAGCAGAGGCTAGCCAGGCTGCGCCCGCGGGGGTGACGTCGCAGGCGTTGGCGGGGACGGTGGCCGCGGTGGCAGTGGCGGTGGCGGTGTGGTGGGGGAGGGTGCTCATGTCCACTACATCTACCGGTGGTGAGTGTCTGGTCTCACAGAGTTGCGGAAAACGGGGGCGGTGGGGGCTGTTGTGAGGTACCTTGCCGCCCTGTCCGGCATATGCCGCAGGGTCTCGTTGGCGGGTGCGACTCAGTGGGGGGCCTGGGGCCCGGGGTCCGTCGCGCCGGAATCGGCACGCATCAGCTCGCGGCCGAACTCGATCATCTTCTTCGCGTAGTCCTCGGTCCACTGGGCGCGCTCGGCGATGGCGGCCGTGGTGAGGCGGTCGAAGCGGCGCGGGTCGGCGAGCTGGGCGGCGGCGATGGCCTGGAACTCGACGGAGCGGTCGGTGGCGGCCCGGAAGGCCAGGGTCAACTCGGTGGCCCGGGCGAGCAGTTCGCGCGGGTCGTCCATCGACTCCAGGTCGAAGAAGTGCTCGGGGTCGGCGGCGGCTTCCGCGGGCTCGAAGAGGAGCGGTGCGGGGCGCATGCGCTGGCTGGACCGGGGCCGCGAGGGCTCCGCCATGTCGTTGTCCTCTCGTTCGTACGCCGCGTGGCCGCATCCATTGTCCCCTGTCCCGCAAGACGTCCGCGCGGCTGCTGCTCCTTTCCGTTTGTGGGGGGTGCTGTCTCGCCTGTTGTTCGGTTGTGGGGCGGGGCCGGCGGAACGGGTGGGCACAGCCCAGGCCGGCGGTGCGGGTATGTGGGGGGAGGGGTATCCCCAGGTCGGCGGTGGGGTGAGGGGTGGGGCGCCCCAGGTCGGGCTAGGGGTGCCAGGGGACGCGGTGCTCAGACAGGCGGGCCAGGATTGCGTGGTTGGCCTCCCAGCCGTCGGGGAACTTGACGGTGACGCCCAGTTGGACGGGCTCCGTCGACGGGTGGTCGTCGAGGAGCGCGCCCACCCCCGCCCGGCACACCACGACGCACGCGTGCCGATGCCGCGAGGCAAGCACGCACAACCGCCCCGTCTCCAGGTGGAACGCCGTCGCGTCCGGCCGCCCGGAGAGCGGGTGCAGCACGACGGTCACGTCGAACTCCCGCCCCTGGAGCCGGTTGGCGGTGTCCACGGTGACGTCCACGACACCGAGCGAGGCGAGCGCGGCCCGCACCGCCGCGGCCTGATCCCGGTGCGCGGTGCCCACCGCGACCCGCTCGGCGGTCAGCGGCGCGGGCGCCTCGGACCGCTCGGACGTCGCGACCCCGCCCCGGTCCAGCAGCCGCCGCACCACGAGGGCGACCGCGTGCACGGCCTCCGGGTCCGTACGCGGAGTGTGCCGGGCGGGCAGCTCCAGCAGCCCCCAGCCCGAGGCCGCCGCCTCGTCGATGACCTTGTCGGGGCCCGAACCGTCCGACGGGACAGTGAAGTTCAGCGACCGGTCCCCGTGCCCCGTACCACTCCGGAAGGGCGTGTACGGGTAGAACGCGTCGGACACCAGCGGCGCGGCGGACGCGGGCAGGCGCCAGGACACCGGCAGCCGGTGCTGCGGCAGCTCGGGATTGTGCGCGAGCAGCGTGGTCACGGCACTGGCGGAGGGGTCGTACGCGAGCCCCGCCCACTGCTCGGCCTCGGCGATCGCGAAGGGATCCAGCTGCCCCGGGTCGCCGACGAACAGGGCCCGCTCGAAGAGCCCGGCGACGGCGAGCAGCGCGTCCGACCGCATCTGGTACGCCTCGTCGACGATGGCGTGCCGCCAGGGCTCGACGCCCTTGACGTGCCCCCACTTCGCGGCGGTGGACACGACGACGTCGAGCCCCGCGAGATCGCCTGCCTTCGCGGACTTGCGTACGTTGGGCAGCTCGTCGAGCGCCTTGTCGTACGGGTCGGAGTCGCTGCTGTGCAGCCGCCCGACGGGCAGCTCGGGATCCTTCTCGGCGAGGCGCAGGACGAGGTCGTCGACCTGGGCGTTGGTCTGGGCGACGACCATCAGGGGCCGCCCCGCGGCGGCCAGTTCGCGCGCGGCGCGCACGACGAGCGTGGACTTGCCGGCGCCGGGCGGCGAGTCCACGACGACACCCCGGTGCGCGCCGTGCAGCGTGTCGCGCAGGATCGCGTCGGTGGCCCGCGCGGCCGCGGCCGCGGGATCGAAGGCGGTCGTACTCACAGAAGGTCCTCCGAGGTCACCGGATCCGGCCGCTCACCGGGGGCGCCCACACTCACCGCGCCTTCCGGCGGCCCTCCGTGGGTCCACGGCGTGTCCTCGGGGTCGGGCAGCCGGGGCCCGCCCCGCTGCTCGTGCTCGAAGAGCGTCCAGCACAACCGGTCGCCCACCTCCGGCACGGAACCGGGCTCGGCCTCCTTGGCCCGCCCCATCTTGTCCAGGAGCCGGAGGACCACGCCTCCGTCGGCGTCGTACGTCACGAACTGCGCGGCCTGCGGCTTGCCTTCGAGGGAGCGGTACACCCGCACGCCCGCGTCCAGATGCGGCCGGTCGCCCGTGCGCACGGTGACGACCGGGCGCGGCCGGGGCGAGCGGCCCTCGCTGTAGGCCATGACGACGTCGGTCACCTCCCCGGCGAACGCCTCGCCGGCGAGCCGCCGCCCGGCCATCACCAAGGGATCGTCCAGAGCCTCCTGGGCGTCCAGGCGGGCCTGCTCGCGCTCGCGGGTGCCGAGCTTGTTCGCCGCGGTGACCGCGTCGTCGACGCGCGGCTGCGGCGGCTCGCCCGCGGCCACGCGGTCGCGGTGGCCGGTGAAGGACCAGCGGTCACCGCGCCACCGGTCGATCGCGTGCGGCGCCTCGGGCAGCGTGCACAGCGCGTCCAGGCCGCGCCACACCGCGTCCCAGGTGGGGCGCGTGCGGCTCTCCACCAGGGCGTCGATCTCCCGCTCGGCGGCGGCGAGGGAGGCGAGCAGACCGTCCGCCTCGACACCGTCAGCGGCGGCGGCGAGTGCCGTACGCGCGCGGTCGTACCGCTCGATGGCCGGGGCCAGGAGCTGGTTGTCGAACGCCGGGTCCGTGGCGGGCCCGGCGGGCGGGCACAGCAACTGCCCGTCGGTGTCCCGCGCCAGCTCCGCGCGGAGCGCCGCGTCCGCGCCCGAGACGCCCTCGGGCGCCTCGATCCACGCGAGGAGCGCGCCCAAGTGCTGCTCCTCCAGGGAGGACTGGCCGGTCGCCCAGTGCCGCGACAGCAGGTCGGTCATGGCGAGCAGGAGCGACGAGCCCGGCACCCGGGAACGCTCGCCGAAGTGCGTGAGCCAGCGCCCGAGCAGCGGCACGCGCGGGGGCGCGGGATACGGCGCGTCCGGATCCTGCTCGGCCGTCCGCCGGAACCGCATCGAACGGCCGAGCAGCCGCACGAACTCGACGCCCGCGCGGCTCGGCACGATGAGCTGCGGCGCGTCCGCGCACAGCTCGACCTCGACCTTGACGCGCTTGCCGGTCTCCGGGTCGGCCTCCGTGCGCTCGGCCGCCTCGACGTCGCCCTCGTACGACTCCACGTACGGCAGGAGGATCTCGGCGAGCCGGGCCAGGAAGGCGAAGCGCAGGTCGCGGTCGCGGGGCTGGGGCACCGTGAGCAGGCGCGGCGACGTGCGCTCGGTGCCGATCAGGGCGCCGAGCGGGGCGCCCGCCTCACCGGCGGTGGTGAGCGGCACGAAGACGAGGGGCCGCTCGGAGAGATGCCGGTGCCGCACGGTCGCGCGCGGCCGGGCACGACCGGTGGTCGTCGCCTCCAGCCGGGCCAGATTGTCGATCAGGGACAACGCACACCTCCGGAGAGCGCCTCCGCGCGCAACGCGCCCGCCCGCCGCAGCGCCGCCACCGCCGGGTC
>NZ_AOPZ01000039.1 GCF_000414115.1 Streptomyces aurantiacus JA 4570 | reverse complement strand
GCGGGGCCTGCGCGCCGCCCCCGCCGCGGAGCGCCCCGAGCCCGCGCCCGAGGACGGCCGCCCGGTCGTCCCCGCTGCGGCCCGGCGCAGGCTCACGACGCTGCTCGCCGACCACACGGGCGCGGGCGGCGGCCGCCGCGGCACCGCGCCCGACCTGATGGAACTGCTGCCCCAGTGGCTGACCCTGGCCAACGACCGGGGCTTCGCCGCACCACCGGAGCTCTTGCCCGCCCTCCTGAACGCGGCCCGGGGACGCACCGACCTGCGCCCTCAGGCCCTGGTCTTCGCGGGCCCCCGCGCCCAGTGGCTGGCCCGGCTCAACCCGGACTGGAAGTTCGCGCTGCGGGCGGCGCCGGGCCGCATCCCCGCGCCCGGCCCGCAGGAGCAGGGGGGCCTCCAGCGCCGCTGGCAGGAGGGCCTGTTCGCGGAACGCGTCGCGCTCCTGGCCGCTCTCCGGGCCCGCGACCCGGACGCCGCGCGGGAGTTGCTCTCCGGCACGTGGGCGACGGAGCGCGCCGAGGACCGGCTGATGTTCCTCGACTCGCTGCGTACGGGGCTGCGTCCGGCCGACGAGCCGTTCCTGGAGCAGGCGCTGGGCGACCGCAGCCGTAACGTCCGGGCCACCGCGGCCGAGCTGCTCTCCGCCCTGCCGGACTCGGCGCTCGCCGCCCGCATGGCGGACCGCGCCGCGTCCTGCGTGGCCCTGGACCGCACCGCGAGCGCCCCCGCGCTCACCGTGGAAACGCCGCACGAGTGCGACGCGGGCATGGAGCGGGACGGCGTCGCGCCGAAGCCGCCCGCCGGGCGCGGCGAACGCTCCTGGTGGCTGGGGCAGTTGGTGGAGGCCGCTCCCCTGACGTCCTGGCAGCGTCGGCTCGGCGACCGCTCACCGGCCGACATCGTGGCCCTGCCCGTGGCGGACGACTGGCGGGGCGAGCTGCACGCCGCGTGGTGCCGCGCCGCCGTCCGGCAGCGGGACGCGAACTGGTCGCGGGCGCTGCTCGGCTCCCCGTCGTCGCCGGATGCCGCGGGCCCGGGGGCGGTCTCCCTCGCGGAGCGCGCCAAGCTCCTCACCACGCTGCCCGCGTCCGAACGGGCCGAGTGGGTCGCGGGGTTCATCGACTCGCACGGCCTCTCGGAGGCGTTCCAGTTGCTCGGGGTGTGCGCGGTGCCGTGGGCGCCCGCGCTCGGCCGTGCGGTGGTGGACGCGCTGAACATCGCCCGTGACGCGGGCAGCTACCCCTGGAGCTTCAGCGGGGTGATGGGCCTGGCGGAGCGCTGCCTCGACCCGGCGGAAGTGGTGCGCCTGGAAGCCCTGACGGCCGTACCGGACGAGCCCGAGGACGCCTCCCCCGGAGCGGGCGGCTACTGGTCGGAGGCATTCCAGCGCCTGGTCAGCACGTTGCGCCTGCGCGCGGCGATGCGCGCGGAACTGGACGGGTGAGACGTGGGGCCGGGCGAGGGCCGCGTGGCGCTGGGGCACGAGGAGACCGGGCGCGCAGGGCCCAGGGGGCCGGGGCCCACCCCGGCCTCCGGGGACCGCGGAGGCTCACGCCTCGGTCGGATGCCGCACGTTCTCCCGCACCCACTCCACGATGGCCGTGGTCGTCGCCCCGGGTGTGAAGATCTCGGCGACGCCCTTCTCCTTCAGGAGCGGGATGTCCTCCTCGGGGATGATCCCGCCGCCGAAGACCTTGATGTCCTCCGCGTCGCGCTCCTTGAGGAGCTCGATGACCCGGGCGAAGAGAGTGTTGTGCGCGCCGGACAGGATGGAGAGACCGATCGCGTCGGCGTCCTCCTGGATCGCCGTGTCGACGACCTGCTCGGGCGTCTGGTGCAGGCCGGTGTAGATGACCTCCATGCCGGCGTCGCGCAGCGCCCGCGCGATCACCTTGGCCCCGCGATCGTGGCCGTCGAGCCCCGGCTTGGCGACCACCACGCGGATCGGACCGGCTGCCACACCCATCACTGCCTCCATGTACAGAAAGCCGTCTGCGGGATCCCCGGAGCTCCAGGAATCCCGTCCGTGCAAGGAAACCCCGCTGTTCCGGCACGGACACCCCGCGCCGCACCGGCCGGGCAGGTGAACGAACGTTATCTCCAGCATCGCGCAGCCCGCAGTTTCGTGGTGGAGAGCGAGGGGGAAATCACACGGTGGGACACGTTCGCTGCGCGCCGCTTCCGTATCAACCGGCACAGGGGCCGGATCCGCCCGGGCACTCGGGCCGCATCCCGCCCGCCGCCGGGCCGCGTCGGGGGTCGCGCGAGGGGAGCCGCTTGCGAGGTCGCCGCACCACCGCGCCGTCAGCCGCACGGCCAGGAGCGCGCCACCGATGGCACGCCGCACCACGGGAAGGGCACGCCTCATTTCCGGCTTCCCATGAGAGGCACACGGGGGACAGAGGCGTCTTCCGCGTGCCGACCGGGAGGTCGACATGACGCTCACGAGGGTCCAGCCCTTTCGCCGCTGCAGCTCCTTGCTGCCCGCCACACTGGCGGGACTGCCGCTCGCGCTGCTGAAGGCGACCGCGCTCGAACTCGCGATCCTCGCCGGGCACCTCCTGCTCTATCCATCGGGCATCACACAGGAGCGCAGGACGACTCCCCCGCCACCCCCGCCGGACGCCCCGCGCCTGCCCGCGCAGGACAAGCCCCCGGTCCTGCTCCTGCACGGCTTCATCGACAACCGCTCGGTGTTCGTGCTGCTGCGCCGCAACCTCGCCCAGCACGGCAGGCAGCACCTGGAGTCCCTCAACTACTCCCCGCTCACCTGCGACATCCGCGGGGCCGCCGAGTTGCTCGGCCGCCACATAGAAGAGATATGTGAGCGCACGGGCCACGACCGCGTCGACATCGTCGGCCACAGCCTCGGCGGCCTCATCGCCCGCTATTACGCGCAACGCCTCGGCGGCGACGTACGCGTACGCACCCTGGTCACCCTGGGCACGCCGCACTCGGGCACCCGCGTGGCGCCGCTCGCGGACGCGCACCCGATCGTGCGCCAGATGCGGCCGGGGTCGGACGTGGTGGAGGAGCTGCGCGAGCCCGCGCCCGGCTGTCGTACGCAGTTCGTGAGCTTCTGGAGCGAGTTGGACCAGATCATGGTCCCGGTGGAGACGGCCTGCGTCGACCACCCCGACCTGATCGCGCAGAACGTGCGTGTGTCCGGCATCGGCCATCTCGCCCTGCCCGTGCACCCGGCGGTCGCGGCCGCCATCCGCCAGGCCCTGGACCTCGCCGAGCCTGCCATGGACACCCCGGCGGCCGCCGACGGCCTCACGGTCGCCTGACAGTCGGCGCGCCGCCGTGACGGCCGGGCGCGTGCCCCACTCCTTCCGGAACGCGTTCCGCGCCCCGCCGAGCGAGTCCGCGTACCCCGCCGACGCGTGATTCCGCTTCCCGAAGTCGAACGAATCTCGAACACAGAGCCAAAGCTGTGCCCGGGGACCGCCGAAAGACGGCCGAATGCCCGTTTCCTGCGAACGGGAAACCTGGGGAAGATTGTCGCGCCCGCGTACCGCCGGGTACAGTCGCGGCACTGCTCTGCCAGCCCATGCTGTCGAGGCGAAAGAGAAGTTGGTGAACGACCGTCCCCCGCCGGGGCCCCCCACTCCGGCCCCGGCACCCGACGCCGACTACGCGCCCTATGGGTCATACGACCAGCAGAGCGCGCAGCACGTCGGTTACACCGGGTACGACGGTTACGACGGATATTCCACCGGCACTTTCTCCGCCACCGGTTTCAACGCCCCGGGCGACTATGACGCAACGGGCGGCTACGACACTTCCGGTTCCGGTTTCGCCGTGCCCACCACGGGTTTCGCCGCCGATCCGCTCTTCGGCGACATGCCGGGCACCGGCCACGACACCGGCCAGTGGTCCACGACCGGCCCGCAGCAGACCCTCACGTACGACGCGTACGCCGCGCAGCCCGGGTACGACACCGGCAGCCACGACACGACGGGCACCTGGGGCGGCGGTTACCAGCCGCTCGCGGACATCCCGTCCCAGCCGGGCCCCGACTCCACCGCCACGTGGGACGCCACCGCCTGGAACGAGGGCCCGGCGACCGGCCAGTGGGCGACCCAGGTCTTCGACACCGGCGCGTACGACGCCACCGCCTGGAACTCCGGCGGCCACGAGATGTACGACGGCCGGCAGCACGACCCGTACGAGGCGTCCCGGCAGCACGACGGCTATGAGGCCGCGCAGCAGCACGACGCGTACGAGCGTGACACCACGTACGACGCGCAAGACAGCTACGACACCGGTGACGCCCCGCGCGCGTTCGCGCCCGAGGAGGTGCCCGCCGACACGCTCGGCGGCATCGAACCGGGAACCGGCCTAGCCGACCACGCCGGACAGGACGACCCTGCCGGGCACCCGGACGTCGCCCCCGCCGACCGCCCGGAGCGCTCCCGCTCCTCCCGGTCGGCCGCGCCCCGCGGCGGCCGCTCGCGCTCCCGCCGCTCCCCCGCCAAGCGTTCGGCGCTGCTCACCGTCGCCGTGCCCTCGGCGTGCGTGATGGGCGTCGCCGGTGTGGCCGCGGCGTCCGTCGGCAACTTCGGCGGCGGGGACGAGGACAAGGACGCGCGGGCGTCGGCGCCGGACCCGGCGACGGTGAAGCCGTCCACCGCCAACAACAAGCTCGACACCCAGCTGGCCAACCTCTCCGCGGACGCGGGTGACTTCGCGGACCGCGCGAGCCGCACGCAGGAGCGCATCGACCTCAAGGCGCAGAAGGAGGCGGCGCACAAGAAGGCCGTCGCCGAGGCCGCGCGCAAGGAACGGCTGCGGCCCAAGTTCGCGCTGCCGGTCGCGCAGCGCGGCCTGAGCGCCTACTACGGCCAGGCGGGCATCAACTGGATGTCCGCGCACTCCGGGATCGACTTCCCGGTGTCGTACGGCACGGAGGTCAAGGCCGCGACCGACGGCACGGTCTCCACGAAATACAACAGTGCCTACGGGAACATGGCGATAGTGACCGCCAAGGACGGCACGGAGACGTGGTATTGCCACCTCTCCACTCACAAGGTCGCCAGCGGTCCCGTGAAGGCGGGCGACACCATCGCCTACTCCGGGAACTCCGGCAACTCCACCGGCCCGCATCTGCACTTCGAGGTCCGCCCCGGAGGCGGCTCGGCGATCGACCCGCTGCCGTGGCTGCGCAGCCACGGGCTCGACCCGACGTAGACACCCGTCGGCTCAAGCAGCTCCGGCTCAAGCGGCTCCTGAGGGTGCAACTCCAGCCCCCGTCGCTGGAGTTGCACCGTTGAGAGTGTCTCCCGTGGCCCTGGGTGAGGGCCACAGCTTTTCTGTCCTGGGACGGCTACAGCTTTTCCACCGGCGCGTACCGCAGCAGCAGCCGCTTCGGCTTCTCCTCGCCGAAGTCCACCGTGGCCTCGGCGTTCGCCCCTGTGCCCTTCACTCCGACCACCGTGCCGAGGCCGAACTGGTCGTGCGTGACACGGTCTCCGACCGCCAGCGAGACCACCGGCTTCTCCGACGCGCGGCGCGTGGCGAAGCCCTGCGCGCCGCCCGCGCGGGAGCGCGACGACGACAGCGAGGACGCGATCGAGGCGGCGGGGCCGGACGACGCGGGCGCGCCGACGGAGCCCTTCCGCTTCCAGTCCAGGTGGGCTTCCGGGATCTCCTCCAGGAAGCGCGACGGCGGGTTGTACGACGGCTGGCCCCAGGCGCTGCGCATGGAGGACCGCGTCAGATACAGCCGCTCCCGCGCGCGCGTGATGCCGACGTACGCCAGGCGGCGCTCCTCCTCCAGCTCCTTGACCTGGCCGAGGGCGCGCATGTGCGGGAACACGCCGTCCTCCATGCCGGTGAGGAACACGACGGGGAATTCGAGGCCCTTGGCGGTGTGCAGCGTCATCAGCGTGATGACTCCGGAGCCGTCGTCCTCTTCGTCCGGGATCTGGTCGGAGTCGGCGACGAGGGCGACGCGCTCCAGGAAGTCGGAGAGCGATCCGGCGGGAGCGGCACCTTCCGGGGCCTCCGGGGTCTCCGTGCCCTCGGCGGCGGTGTCCGCACCCGGGGCGGCGCTGTTGTCCTGCTCGAACTCCAGGGCCACGGCGGCCAGCTCCTGGAGGTTCTCGATGCGCGTCTCGTCCTGCGGGTCGGTGGACGACTGCAGCTCGGCGAGATAGCCGGTCCGCTCCAGAACCGCCTCCAGGACGACGGCCGGGCCCGCGCCGGACTCGACGACGGTGCGCAGCTCCTCCATGAGCGTGTTGAAGCGCCGCACCGCGTTCGTGGAGCGGGCCGCCATGCCGTACGCCTCGTCGACGCGGCGCAGCGCCTGCGGGAAGGAGATCTTCTCGCGCTGCGCGAGCGCGTCGATCATCGCTTCCGCGCGGTCGCCGATGCCGCGCTTCGGTACGTTCAGGATGCGGCGCAGCGGGACGGAGTCCTCGGGGTTGGCGAGGACCCGCAAGTACGCGAGGACGTCGCGGACTTCCTTGCGCTCGTAGAAGCGGACGCCGCCGACGACCTTGTAGGGCAGGCCGACGCGGATGAAGATCTCTTCGAAGACACGGGACTGCGCGTTCGTGCGGTAGAAGATCGCCACGTCGCCGGCCTTGGCGTCGCCCGCGTCGGTGAGGCGGTCGATCTCGTCGGCGACGAACTGGGCCTCGTCGTGCTCGGTGTCCGCCACGTAACCGGTGATGCGGGCGCCGGCGCCGGCGTTGGTCCACAGGTTCTTGGGGCGGCGGCTCTCGTTGCGCTCGATGACCGCGTTGGCGGCGGTGAGGATCGTCTGCGTCGAGCGGTAGTTCTGCTCCAGGAGGATCGTCGTGGCGTCCGGATAGTCCTCCTCGAACTGGAGGATGTTGCGGATCGTGGCGCCGCGGAAGGCGTAGATGGACTGGTCGGCGTCGCCCACGACGCACAGCTCGCCCGGCCCGTCAGCGTCACTGCCCTCTCCGGAGGGGCCCACCAGCTCGCGCACGAGGGCGTACTGCGCGTGGTTGGTGTCCTGGTACTCGTCCACCATCACGTGGCGGAAGCGGCGGCGGTAGTGCTCGGCGACGTCCGGGAAGGCACGCAGGAGGTGGACCGTCGTCATGATCAGGTCGTCGAAGTCGAGGGCGTTGGCCTCGCGCAGCCGCGACTGGTACATCGCGTACGCCTGGGCGAGGGTCTTCTCGAAGCCGTCCGCCGCCTGGGCGGCGAAGTCCTCCTCGTCGATCAGCTCGTTCTTCAGGTTGGAGATCTTGGCGCTGAAGGACTTCGGCGGGAACTTCTTCGGGTCCAGGTCGAGGTCGCGGCAGACCAGGGCCATCAGGCGCTTGGAATCGGCGGCGTCGTAGATCGAGAAGGAGGACGTGAAGCCCAGCTTCTTGTACTCCCGGCGGAGGATGCGTACGCACGCGCTGTGGAACGTCGACACCCACATCGCGCCCGCGCGCGGGCCGACGAGCTGCTCGACGCGCTCCTTCATCTCGCCCGCGGCCTTGTTCGTGAACGTGATCGCGAGGATCTGGCCGGGGTGCGCGCCGCGCTCCGCGAGGAGATACGCGATGCGGTGGGTGAGCACGCGCGTCTTGCCGGAGCCGGCGCCCGCGACGATGAGCAGGGGGGAGCCGGCGTGCACGACGGCCGCGCGCTGGTTCTCGTTCAGGCCGTCGAGCAGCGCCGCCGGGTCGATCGCGGGGCGGGGGGCGCCGTCCCTGTAGTACCCGTCCCGGGGTGCGGGCGCGTCGAACTTCCCGTGGAACAGGTCGTCCGGAATGGGCTCCGGAGCGCTGTCCTCGGGCGGCGGCGGGGGTTCCTCGTCGTGGCCCTGCGAGGGCTTGAGGTCCGCCAGGAAGCTGTCGTCAAAGAGGCTGCTCATCGCCTCCCGAGTCTAGGCGGCCCCACTGACAACCCGCCCCGGGTTCCGGGAGGCCGCCCTGTTGCCGCCGTGTTCCGGCCATTCCTGCGCCGTACGCCCGGGCTGTCCCTGCGCGACAGCCCGGGCCATCCCTGCGCTGCGCGCCCGGGGCGTCACGGTGCGCCACGGCCGGGGCTGCCCGCGTCAGGGCGGCGCCAAGGGCTTCGCAAAGTCACGAAAATGTATCGGGCATATCGAACATCAACCTTCCCTCGCGCCGCACCAGTTGGCTAGCGTGCTGCGCGGGCCGCACGTCCCCCCACCGGCGAACCCCGCCGGGCACGCGCGGCCTCCGCCGAGTCCGACGCGTTCGGAGCCGGGGACCCACCATGTTCCTGGGGTGAATCGGTCCCGTACGCAGTACGGGACGGTAGGGCAGCCTTCCGACGTACCCGCCCGAACCCGACAGCTAACCCGGTAGGCGGTCCACGGAAGGAGTCGCCAGCTTTGGCGTCGCACCGCAAGCCGCGCAGCCGCTCAGCCCTCATCCGCACCACCCCGGCCCTCGGCATCACGACCGCCGCCCTGACCTCGGTGGCCCTGCTCTCGCAGAGCGCGAACGCCGCGCCGTCCGCCCCCGCCGAGCCCGGGAAGCCCAGCCTCGAAGAGGTCCAGAAGAAGGTCGACGACCTCTACCACCAGGCCGGAGTGGCCACCCAGAAGTACAACTCCGCCAAGGAGCGCACCGACAAGCAGCGCAAGAAGGTCGACCGGCTCCTGGACGACGTGGCCAAGCGCACGGACAGCCTCAACGAGGCCCGCCGGGAGCTCGGCTCCTTCGCCGCCGCGCAGTACCGCACCGGGGGCGTCTCCGAGACCGCCACGATGATGCTCGCCGACGACCCGCAGGGCTTCTTCGACCAGAACCACCTCGCCGACCGGCTCACCAACCGGCAGAAGAAGGCCGTCGACGACTACCAGACGCAGCAGGCCGCCGCGACCAAGCAGCGCGCGAAGGCCGCGAAGAGCCTGAAGACGCTCGGCGACTCGCGCGACGACCTGAAGGCGAGCAAGCAGACCGTCCAGACCAAGCTGACCGAGGCGCGCTCGCTCCTGTCGAAGCTGACCGCCGAGGAGAAGGCGCGGCTCGCCGCGATCGAGAAGCGGAAGGAAGAGGCCGCCAAGCGCAAGGCCGCCGAGCTGGCGCGCAAGCAGGCCGAGGCGGAACGCAAGCGGAAGGCGGAGGAGGCCGCGGAGCGGCGGGAGCGGGAACGGGAGCAGGGGCAGGACCAGGGATCGGGTTCGGGGTCCGGTTCCGGGTCGGACACCGGCTCAGGGTCGGGATCCGGCTCCGGCTCCGGGGCGGACACGGGCTCGGGATCGGGGTCCGGCAGCACGGACGGCAGCTACGCCGCCAAGGCCGAGAAGGTGATCGCCTTCGCCGAGAAGCAGATGGGCAAGCCCTACGTGTGGGGCGCCACCGGACCGGACTCCTTCGACTGCTCCGGGCTCACCCAGGCCGCCTGGAAGACCGCCGGCATCTCACTGCCGCGCACCACGTGGGACCAGGTGAAGGTCGGCACGAAGGTCTCGACGTCCAGCGCCGAGCCGGGCGACCTGGTCTTCTTCTACGACGACATCAGCCACGTCGGCATCTACATAGGCAACGGCAAGATGATCCACGCCCCGAAGCCGGGCGCGAACGTCCGGGTCGAGTCGATCTACTACATGCCGATCCACAGCGTGGTGCGGCCCGCGTAATCGATGTCTACGTAGAGGCGGTCTACGCCCAGCTGTCTACGTAGAGGCGGTCTATGTGGGGGCGGTCTACGTCCAGAGGACGGCGATGAAGATGTTCGCCGTCGTCAGGGCGCCGACCGCCCCGAACATCCCCTTGTCGACCTTCTCCTCGTCCCGCTTCACGTACACGAGCGCGAGGATCACGATCAGCAGCGCGAGCTTGACGCCGATCTTGAGGTTGTTGACCGTGTTGTCGTCGGCCTGATTGAGGCCGACCAGGACCACACCGGTGACCAGCATGGTCAGCGCGCCGTGCAGCATCGCGGGGCTGAAGCGGGCCGTTCCCTCGCCCATCGCCTTCATCTGGGTGAGGAAGCCGCCCAGGAGCGAGGCGATGCCGATGATGTGCAGGCCGACGAAGAGATGGATGAGTACGTCCATGGGGCGGAGCCTAATTCGCGGCCGGCGCACGCGGCCGGGCGGGTCGGCCCGGGCCGCCCGGGGAGCCCTGCCACTACCCGTGGGGCTGCCACCGCCCGGAGCCCTTCACGCCCGGAAGTCCTGTCGCCGCCCGGAGGGCCTTAGCACCCCTCACCAGACAGGCGGGCCACAAACGCCACATCGGTCACCCGGGGCGCGAAACCGGTCACCGAGGCCGAGTCGGCCCGCTCGCATCCGTTCAGTCCTCGCCCCGCATGCGTCGTTAGCGCACATCGGGTCACGAACCGGTGACGGTCAGGTTTAGCGTCCTCGCCAGGTGACCGGCTCCCCACCGTCGTCCGGACCAGGGACGGCAGTCGGCCACCTCCGCCGAGAAAGTCCGGCGGCGTCCCGCTCCCCCTGTGCGGGCGCCGCCGGACCGGGCCACAAGGAAGGACGTGGAGCCTCCGTGGCAGCGCACCGCAAGCCCAAGCAGCGTTCGCTCAGCGGCCATACGGCCCGCACGGCCGCCACCCTCGCCCTCGCGTCGGCCGCCACCGCGACCGCCTTCGAAGGCACCGGGCACGCGGACCCCCGGCTCAGCCCCAGCGAGGTCAAGGCCAAGGTCGACGAGCTCTACCGCGAGGCCGAGGTCGCCACCGAGAAGTACAACGGCGCCAAGGAGAAGGCCGACAAGGCCGAGAAGTCCCTGACCGACCTGCGCGACGAGGCCGCCCGCAGGACCGAGAAGCTCAACTCCGCCCGCCAGGGCCTGGGTTCACTGGCCACCGCGCAGTACCGCTCCGGCGCCGTCGACCCGTCCGTCCAGCTCGCCCTCTCCTCCGACCCGGACGAGTTCCTCGAACGCGCCGCCCTCGCCGACCGGGCGGGACTGCGCCAGGCGGCGACCGTCACCGGCGTACGGAACCAGGTCCGCGAGCTCGACCAGCTCCGCACCGAGGCGGACGGCACCCTGGCGGACCTCAAGTCCCGCCAGGCGGACCTGCGCAAGCACAAGAAGACCGTGACCGGCAAGCTCGGCGAGGCCAGGCGGCTGCTCGCCCGGCTGACCGCCGAGGAGCGCGCCCGCGTGGCCGCCGACGACGACGGGCGGGGCGGAGCGGGCGAGGGCACCGAGAGGGCCGCACGGGCCGCCGGGCGCCCTGCTGCGCCCGGCACCGCGAAAGGCGCCCCCAACGCCCGCGCCGCGGCGGCCGTCTCGTACGCCTACAAGGCACTCGGCAGCCCCTATGTGTGGGGCGCGACGGGACCCAACGCCTTCGACTGCTCCGGCCTCACCCAGGCCGCGTACCGCGCCGCCGGCATCTCCCTGCCGCGCACCACCTACGCCCAGATCGACACCGGCCGACGCGTGTCGCGCGCCGAACTCCAGCCGGGCGACCTGGTGTTCTTCTACTCGGGCATCAGCCACGTCGGCCTCTACGTCGGCGACGGCCAGATGATCCACGCCCCCAACCCGAGCGCCCCGGTACGGCTCGCACCGATCAGCCAGATGCCGTTCGCGGGGGCGGCGCGGGTGGCGTGAGCCCCGCCGGTACGTCAGACCAGGCGCCGGGCCGTCGCCCACCTCGTCAGCTCGTGCCGGTTCGACAGCTGGAGCTTCCTCAGGACCGCCGAGACATGGGACTCGACCGTCTTCACGGAGATGTAGAGCTGCTTGGCGATCTCCTTGTACGCGTATCCGCGGGCGATGAGCCGCAGCACCTCGCGCTCGCGCTGCGTCAGGCGGTCCAGATCCTCGTCGACCGGGGCCGCGTCCGTGGACGCGAAGGCGTCCAGGACGAAACCGGCGAGCCGCGGCGAGAACACCGCGTCGCCCTCCTGGACCCGGAAGATCGAATCGACCAGGTCGGTGCCGGTGATCGTCTTGGTGACATAGCCGCGGGCGCCGCCCCGGATGACCCCGATGACGTCCTCCGCCGCGTCCGACACCGACAGCGCGAGGAACCGCACCGGGTTCTCCGTGTCCGCCATCAACGGCGCGCACCGGCGCAGCACCTCGACCCCGCCGCCGCCCGGCAGATGCACGTCGAGCAGCACCACCTCGGGGCGCGTCGCCGTGATGACCGTGACCGCCTGGTCGACGTCCGCGGCCTCGCCGACCACCTCGACGCCCGTGCGCTCCGTCTGGCCGATCTCCGCCTGCACGCCGGTGCGGAACATCCGGTGGTCGTCGACGAGGACGACCCGCACACGGCGCCCGGCCGGGGCACCGCCCGCCGGACCGCCCGGCTCGGCGTCGGCCCCCTCGGCCCCGCCTGCCCCAGCGGCCGCTCCTGTCCCGCTGGGCCCACTGGTCCCGGCGGTCTCGCTCGTCCCACTCGCCCCGGCGGCCGCACCGGCCCCGACGGCCGGGCTCGCGGGCCCCGTCGTCCCGGTCGGCTCCGCGGGCCCGCCCGTCTCGGTCGCGTCGCTCATGTCGCCGCCGTCCTCTCCATCTCCAGCTCGACTTCCGTGCCGCCGCCCGGCACCGCGCGCAGCCGCGCCGTACCGCCGTTGCGCTGCATGCGACCGATGATCGATTCTCGTACGCCCATGCGGTCGTCCGGCACGGAGTCCAGATCGAAGCCCGGGCCGCGGTCCCGCACGGACACGAAGACCGTCTCCCCCTCGACTTCGGCGAAGACCTGCACCGCGCCGCCCTCGCCACCGTACTTGGCGGCGTTGACCATCGCTTCCCTCGCGGCCTGCGTCTGTGCCGTCAGTCCCTCGTCGAGCGGGCAGTCGCCGACGACGACCACCTCGATCGGGACGCCGTGCTTGTCCTCGACCTCCGCGGCGTTGTGCCGTATCGCCTCGGCGAGGGTGTCGGGCTCCTCCGCCTCGTCCTTGCCGGTGCCCTCGGGTCTGTAGAGCCAGGCGCGCAGGTCGCGCTCCTGGGCGCGGGCGAGGCGGCGCACCTCGCCCGCGCTGTCCGCGTTGCGCTGGATCAGCGTGAGGGTGTGCAGCACCGAGTCGTGCACGTGCGCGGCGACTTCGGCGCGCTCCTGGGCACGGATGCGCATCAGCCGCTCCTCGGAGAGGTCCTGCGTCATCCGCACGAGATAGGGGCCGGCGAGCAGCGCGATGCCGACAAGGACGGCGAGCGCCGCCTGCAGCGCCGCCCCGAGGTCGGACGCGGAGCCGCGCAGGACGAAGATGCCGGAGACACCGACCCCGACGAGGAGCACACCGGCCCCGGTCCGGGCGATCGTCAGCGTGCGCCGCCTGCGGCCCACTTCCATCCAGCGGGCCCTGCGGGCGTTGTCCGCCTGGCGCCAGACCAGGGCGACGCCGGCGGCGACGAACAGGGTCGGCCAGAGATACGCCTGCGTCGGGCCGCCGAGGTCCACGCTGCCGACGAAGACCATGGCGACGACGACCATCGCGAGCAGCGCGACGATCTGGCCCTTGTCCGGCTTGCGGGCGACGAGCTTGCGGCGGCCGTCCGGCGCCGTCTCCGTGGCCACCACGGCCGGCCGCTGGGCCTGGGCGCCGACGCCGCCGACGCCCAGCGGGACGAAGAACCAGAACGCCGCGTACAACAGCGCGCCCAGGCCGTTCGCCAGGAACAGGCCGATGAAGATGACCCGCACCCAGATGACGGGCAGCCCGAGGTGCCCCGCGAGGCCGCGCGCGACCCCGCCGAGCAGGCGGCCCTCACCGCTGCGATAGAGCTTCCGCAGCGGCCGCTCGTCTTCGATGGGTACGGCTGCGGCTTCCGGCATGTGTCCGATATTCACACGCGGGCGCGGGCGGGGGCATCAGGGTCGAGCCCCGAGACTCCCCTGATCTCTGCCAGGCGTTTCCCTGATCTCCGCCCGGCACGCCTCTGCTCTCTGCCCAGCACGCCTCTGATCTCTGCCCGGTCCCTGGCCGCCGGGGTGATCAGGGGCGGATCCTCCGGGACGCTCAGGGGCGATTTCAGGGTCGGGCCAGGGTTGTCCCGGCTGCCGCGGCGGGGCCGCGGCCGTCACCATGGAGTCATGACAGATCAGCAGCCCGCGCCGGGCCCGTCGGCCCCGCCGCGCGATCGCCTGTCCGCCCCGGCCGAGGAGCCGGGCGGGCCGGAGGCCGTGCGCGAGCGCAAGTTCCGCCGTGACCGCCGGCATCGCAAGCTGGGCGGCGTGTGCGCGGGTCTGGGCCGGCAGTGCGACATGGACCCGGTGATCTTCCGCGTCGGCCTCGCGGTGCTGGCGATCACCAGCGGCCTCGGCCTGGTGTTCTACGGCTTCGCATGGCTGTTCATTCCGTACGAGGACGAGGAGGAGAACGAGGCGCGCCGTCTCCTGACCGGCCGCGTGGACGGCCACGCGCTGACGGCCGTGCTGTTCGCGCTGGTGGGCTGCGGCGTGTTCCTGACCCTGCTGAACAACAGCAGCGCGCTGACCTTCGCCGCCGTCCTGGCCCTGCTGCTCGCGGGCGCGGGGTATTGGTCGCGGCAGCGCGGCGCCCCCGATCCGGACCCGGTGGCGGCCCAGGCCGTGGCGGACGCGCCGCCGGAGGCCAAGGCCCCGCCCGTGGCCGGCGGCCCGTCCTGGTGGCGCGACCCCCTCACGAAGGGCGGTCCGCTCGAAGGAGTGCCGAAGTACTTCTGGGGCCCGGACCCGGTCACGGTGCGCTATCAGCCGGACGCCCCGCACTCCCCCGCGGGAGGCGGTGCGCCGGCCCCGGGGCCGCCCGGCCCGCGCGGACCGCGCTGGATCGGCGGCTGGATATTTCTCGCAGCGGTGCTCGCGGGCTGCCTCGGCTCGGCCCTGACCTGGGAGGACCAGCCGCTCGGCACGAGCTTGCAGACCGGTTTCGCCTGCGCGCTCGGCGTGCTCGGCCTCGGTATCGCGGTCAGCTCCTTCCTCGGGCGCACGGGCGCGGGCTCGATCGTGATAGCGGTGATCCTCGCGGCCCTCGTCGCCTGCTCCGCCGCGCTGCCGAAGACGATCACCACGAACTGGATGCGCACGGACTGGCGCCCGGCGGCAACGGCGGACGTCCGCCCGGCGTACGAGCTGGGAACAGGTGTGGGCACGCTGGACCTGAGCCGGATCGACCTCCGCGAGGACCAGACGGTGACCACCCGTGCGGAAGTGGGCGCGGGCCGCCTGAAGGTGATCGTGCCGAAGGACGCCGAGGTGAGGCTGCGGGCCGAAGTGGGCCTCGGCGACATCCAGTTGCCGAGCGACAACAGCCAGGAGGTGGACATCGCCCCGGACAAGACGAAGAAGACGACGCTGGCCCCGCCCCGGGGCACGAAGGACGGCGGCACGGTCGACCTGCGGCTGGAAGTCGGCGTCGGACAGGTGGAGGTGGCCCGTGCCGCGACATGAGTTCCAGCCCGGCAGGCTGGTGGCGGGCTTCTTCCTGGCCCTGGCGGGCCTGGTGTACGCGGGCGACGCGGGCGGCCTGTGGGACACCCCCTGGTTCGCGATCATCCCGATGGTGACGGGAGGTCTGTGCCTCGCGGGCGCCACGGCGGCCGTGGCCCACGGCATACGCAAGGCCCGCGGGCCGCGCCCCGGACGCGGGAGCCTCGCGGGCAGTTCGGCCGGGCGGGGGCCGGAGAGGTCAGACGTCCGGGGGCCGGAGGGGTCGGACGGCTGAAGGTCGGGGGCAGGGCGACCAGGGCCGACCTAGCCGAGGCCGCCAAGGCCGCCGGCTCTGCGCCGCTCCGCGAGCCACGCGTCGACGGACAGGTAGGCCGCGCCGGCGAGGATCAGGGGCAGCCAGGCCATCAGGTATGGGAGGTCGTTGCCGTAGTAGTAGGGCTCTTCGTGCCAGCTCATGGTCAGCCAGAGACTGAGGGAGATGAGGGCGCCGCCGAGGGCGGCGATGCGGGCGAACAGGCCGATCAAGGTGCCGATGCCGACGGCCAGTTCACCGAGGGCGATGGCGTAGCCGAAGCCGACGGGGCTCTTCAGAGCCAGGTCGACCAGGTCGGGGAAGGCCGCGAGGTCGCGCACGCCGCGCATCGTCTCGCCGATCGAACCGGTGCCGCTCTCCTTCATGAAGGCGCTGTCGGTGATCTTGTCCAGGCCCGCGTAGATGAAGGTGACGCCGAGGAAGATCCTCAGCGGGAGCAGGGCGTAGCGGGTGGCGTTGTCGCGCCAGTCGTTCCGTCTGCCATAGCTGGTGTGGCTGTCCGAGCGCATGCCATGAGCCATCGCTGTCCGCCGCCTCTCCCGCGCCTCGGCCGTTGACCCGTCAACTGACGATACGTACGGGAGGAGGCCGCTGCTCAGTGGCGTGCGGAGGGTTCTTCGGGGGCTTCCCGGAGGCACCACGAGGTTCCAGGGTTCCGGGGCACACGGGAGGGGGACGTCCATGCGTCCATTCGGAGCGGTGCGGGTGGCCGCGCGTCGCGCGGTGGCGGCTGTGCGGCGGGCCGGTCAGTCGGTGACGTCGATCGTGCAGCGGTTGGTCTCGACGCCCGCCGCGGTGATCACTTGGACTTCGACGCGGCCGGGCTCGACGTCGACGGGCACGGGGACGGTCAGGACGGCGTCCGTCGGGTTGGTGAAGCCGCCGGGCACGGGCACGAGCGGCACATGGACGTGGACGGCGCCGATGCGGACGGCCATCTTGGCCAGCCGGTCGGCGCTGCCCGCGCCGGGCGGGACGAAGCCGGCGCCGCGGATCTCGATGTCGTCGCCGGTGCGGATCGGCGCGTCCAGGTCACCCGCCTCGCGGGAGCGGACGACGGAGAGGATGACGGGCCGGCCGCCTTCGGCGTACTTGCCCGCCAGGTATGTGGCGGCCGACACGAGCACCAGCACGGCGAGGCCCCACGGCAGGTCGGGCAGCTGCTCGGGGCGGCGGGCGAGCCGGACGGCGACGAAGACCACGGCGACGGCGCTGACCAGGACGTACTGGACGTCGGCGAAGTGGCCGCGGCCCGCGTCGTCGGTGAGCAGGTCGGCGGCGCGCGGCCGGTCGGCGCGCACCTTCTGCAGCCGCTGGGCGAGGACGCGCAGACCGACGACACGGCGTACGAGCACGGCGACGCCACAGACGACGGCGAGGACGGTCACCAGGCCCACGGCCCGGGACAGGCGGAGGCCGTCGACGAGGTCCTCGCGCGCGGCTTGGCCGGGGGCCGCGGCGAGTTCGCCCGCGAGGACGAGCACGGCGAAGACGACGAACAGCACCCAGCAGGCGGCGACGGCGCGGGAGGTGGAGAGCCGGTTGTCGTCGCCGATGACCGGGGCGAGGACGCCACCGCGGGCGCGGTGCAGGTATGCGGCGCCGCTCAGGATCGCGCCCATGACGCACGCGGCGAGCAGCCCGGCCGTGCGCGCGGCGGTCCAGCCGGTGCCGATGGCGGTGAGCGCCTGGACGAGGAGCAGGACGACGACGGCGGCCCAGGCGACGGCGAGGGTGCGCGGCCAGAGGCGGCCGAGCCATGCCTCGCCCTCGGCGCGACTGCGGTCGGCGACGGCCCGCGCGGACTGGGTCAGCTCGTCCGACACCCACTGCCGGGAGGCGCTCGCCGAGTGGACGACGGCCGCGGGCACGCCGTGCCCGGCCGCGAACTCGTCACGTTGGGCGACGAATTCGGCCACGGCGCGCCGGTGCCCCTCGCTCGCCCCGTGCGGGCAGTCGCCGCAGGTGCAGCCGCCTCCGTGCGCCCCGTGCCTGGCTTCCTGGACCGCCACCGCGTACGCCGCCTTCCCCACCCTTGACCGGAGCCACCGCGGGCCGCGCGTCCGGATCTGCGTTCGATCGCGCGGCCGTGAACTTCCTTGCGGTGTCTGGGAATTGTGCCGCACGGACGCCTGTGCGTGCTCCACGGTTCAGGTCAGCACGGGTGGTGTGGCGGCACGCGGGTTGACGCGGCGCGTGCGTGGGCACGCGTGTGCGGCGAGTGAGGCGGGCGCGGCGGGTGGGGAAAGGACGGGATGCGGTGCGGCGTCAGGTCAGGAGGTCGGGTTCGCTGCGGCTGATGTCCTGCCACAGCGACTGGTAGTTGATCCAGGCCACGAGGTCGCTGCCGAGCTGTTCGCGGGTCCCGACGGCTGCCTTGTGCCCGATGAGCACGGGGCGGCCGGCGGCGCGGGCGGCGAGCTGGACCTGGCAGGAGCGTTCCATGGAGATGAACCACCAGGCGGCGGCGTCGACGGAGCCGCCGAGGGTGAGCAGCCCGTGGTTGCGCAGGATGAGGGCCTTGTGGTCGCCGAGCCCGGCGGCGATGAGGCGGCCTTCCTCGGCGTCGACGGTGACGCCGGTGTAGCCGTCGTACAGGGCGTGGCTCTCGTAGAAGGCGCAGGACTCCTGGGTGATCGGGTCGAGGAGTTCGCCGAGCGCGGCCAGCGCGCGGCCGTGCGTGGAGTGGCAGTGGGCGACGGCGACGGCGTCGGGGCGGGCCCGGTGGATCTGGGCGTGCACGGTGAAGGCGGCCTGGTTGACGTGGTGGCGGCCTTCGACGACCTGGCCGTCCCCGTTGGCGAGGACGAGGTCGCCGACGGTGATGTGCTTGAAGGGCATGCCGAACGGGTTCACCCAGAAGCAGTCGTCGTACTCGGGGTCTCGCGCGGTGATGTGTCCCGAGACGCCGTCCTCGTAGCCGAGGCGCCCGAAGATCCGCAAGGCGCCGGCGAGCCGCTCCTTGCGGTGGCGCCGTTCGTCCTCCGGCGTCTCGTGCGCCGGCGGCATCGCGAACTGCAACCGCTCGACGGGTATCGGTGTGGGCGCCTGCATGTGTCCTCCGTCCCTGGCCGTACGGAGCGGAAGTTACCGCCGGTCAGCGCAGGACGACAGGGGTCTCTTGTGAAGGGAGTCTGGAGCAGGGGCGAGGGGGCGGTACGGGAGGCGATGCGCGAAGCGGTTCCGGGACGGCGCGCAAAAGGCGACAGTGGTTGTCTGGTTTCGGCGGGAGACTCGGCGCATGACCTTCAACTGGGCGGCCTTCTCGGCCGCGGAACCCGAGCTGGCGCGGACTGTCGAGGACCGCTTCGGACAGTTCACGCACCACATCCTCGCGACGCTGCGCAAGGACGGGGCGCCGCGCACGACGGGGCTCGAAGTGCGTTTCCTGAACGGGGAGTTGTGGCTCGGGATGATGCCGAGCTCACTGAAGGCGCTGGACCTGCGGCGCGACCCGCGGTTCGCGCTGCAGGCGAATCCGGGACCGGGCATGGAGATGGCGGGCGGCGACGTACGGATCGCGGGGCGGGCCGTCGAGGTGCGGGACGCGGAGACGATCGCGCTGTACACGGACGAGGTGAAGCCGCCGGACCCGGAGACGTTCCACCTGTTCCGTACGGAGCTGACCGAGGTCGTACGGACGTACATCGAGGAGGAGAAGTATCTGGCGGTGCAGCTGTGGAAACCGGGGCAGCCGGTGCGGACCACGCGGCGGGCGTGAGAACGCCGGTGCCGCCACCCGGTTCATGGGTGGCGGCACCGGCGTTCAGGCCACGGGAGCCGATCCCGCGGACGCTCGGGTCGCGAGGACCGGCCGCGCCCGCGTGGGGACTACTCCCACTCGATGGTGCCCGGCGGCTTGCTCGTGACGTCGAGGACGACGCGGTTCACGTCGGCGACCTCGTTGGTGATGCGGGTGGAGATGCGGGCGAGCACCTCGTACGGCAGGCGGGACCAGTCGGCCGTCATGGCGTCCTCGGAGGAGACCGGGCGCAGCACGATCGGGTGGCCGTAGGTGCGGCCGTCGCCCTGGACGCCGACGGAGCGGACGTCGGCGAGCAGCACGACCGGGCACTGCCAGATGTCGCGGTCGAGGCCGGCCGCGGTCAGCTCCTCGCGGGCGATGGCGTCGGCCTCGCGCAGCAGGTCGAGGCGGTCGCGGGTGACCTCGCCGACGATGCGGATGCCGAGGCCGGGGCCCGGGAAGGGCTGGCGCTGGACGATCTCGTCGGGCAGGCCGAGCTCCTGGCCGACCATGCGCACCTCGTCCTTGAAGAGCTTGCGCAGCGGCTCGATGAGCTGGAACTCGAGGTCCTCGGGGAGGCCGCCCACGTTGTGGTGGGACTTGATGTTGGCGGTGCCGGTGCCGCCACCGGACTCGACCACGTCCGGGTAGAGGGTGCCCTGGACGAGGAACTCGACGGGCTGGTCGCCGGGCGCCTCCGCGACGATCTCGGCCTGGGCCTGCTCGAAGACGCGGATGAACTCGCGGCCGATGATCTTCCGCTTCTCCTCGGGGTCGGACACCCCGGCGAGCGCGGCGAGGAACCGCTCCTGGGCGTCGACGACCTTGAGCTGCACGCCGGTCGCGGCCACGAAGTCCTTCTCGACCTGCTCGGTCTCGCCCTTGCGCATCAGGCCGTGGTCCACGTACACGCAGGTGAGCTGGGAGCCGATGGCCTTCTGGACGAGCGCCGCGGCGACCGCGGAGTCCACGCCGCCGGACAGGCCGCAGATGGCGCGCTTGGTGCCGACCTGGGCCTGGATCGCGGCGACCTGCTCGTCGATGACGTTGCCGGTGGTCCAGGACGGGGTCAGGCCCGCGCCCCGGTACAGGAAGTGCTCCAGGACCTGCTGGCCGTGCGTGGAGTGCATGACCTCGGGGTGGTACTGCACGCCGTACAGCTTCTTCGCGTCGTTCTCGAAGGCCGCGACCGGGACGACGTCCGTGGAGGCCGTGACGGCGAAGCCCTCGGGGGCGGCGCTGCACGCGTCGCCGTGCGACATCCACACGGACTGCTCGTCCGGGGTGCCCTCGAAGAGGGTGGAGCCGGACTTCGACACGTGCAGGGGCGTGCGGCCGTACTCCCGCGCGCCGTTGTCGTCGACGGTGCCGCCGAGGGAGGTCGCCATCAGCTGGAAGCCGTAGCACATGCCGAAGACGGGGACGCCGGCCTCGAAGAGGGCGCGGTCCACCGTCGGGGCGTGCTCGGCGTAGACCGAGGACGGGCCGCCGGAGAGGATGATCGCCGCGGGGTTCTTGGCGAGCATCTCGGAGACCGGCATGGTGCTGGGCACGATCTCGCTGTAGACCCGGGCCTCGCGGACGCGGCGGGCGATGAGCTGGGCGTACTGCGCTCCGAAGTCGACGACCAGGACGGTGTCGGGGGCGGCGGGCGGCGCTACTGGCACGGTTTGCCTTCCGGCGGTGAGCAAGGGGTGTGTACTGCCGATTCTAACGGGGGGCCGGGTGGGGGTGCCCGCGGTGGTTTTTCGCCCCCTCCGCCCCTGCCCGTCCCGTGCTTATGGGGGCTGCGCCCCCTTGCCCCCGGCTACCGGCCCTCCGGGCCTCGTCCTCAAGCGCCGGACGGGCTGAGCGATGGCTGGCGTACACTGCCCTCATGCTCTCGCACTCGACCTTCCTCTTTACCTATGGCATCCGGCTCGCCGGCTGCCATGGTCGAGCTGCTTGACGTAACGCCAAGCGACTTCCCAGGCGCCCCGGGCCGACAAGGCCCGGGGCGTTCTGTCGTTTCCGGGCCGCGTCGCCCCGGGGCACCGCCACCGGATCAAGGAGCCCCACCATGAGCGCCACCACGACGACCGCATCCCCGGCCTCCCCCACCGAGAGGACCGGTGCCCGCACCCCCGAGGCCGCCGAACTGATCGGCGGTGCCCGTGAGCGCATCGACGCGCTCGACGACCGGATCATCGGCCTCGTCCAGGAACGGATGGCCGTCTCCGCCGTCATCCAGGAGGCACGCATCGGCTCCGGCGGGCGGCGTGTGAACCTCTCCCGCGAAATGGAGGTTCTCGGCCACTACAGGGACGCCCTGGGCAAGCCCGGCACGCAGCTCGCCATGACGCTCCTCGAGCTGTGCCGGGGCCGCGTCTGAGCCCCGCCTCAGCAGGCGGCCGGGCCCGGGAAAAGCGGAACCGCTGCGCCACGGACCTGAGTTCGGATCTTCTCTCACCCGTACGGCGCGTGACTGGTTCCGGACAGACTTCGTTGGTCCCGGTGTCCGTGCCAGCCAGGGGCGGGCCGCAAGAACCACGCGTGGCTCCGCTGGAGCGATGAGGCGTACGCATCGCGTGTGCGCCGTGGGACCTCGCTCCAGAGAAGTGACCGGACGGCAGGGGACAGCAGCCCGGTCACCCAGGGAACGGCCGGCTCCGGGGACGCCCGGGGCCGACCGGCCCCCGTCCCGCCGCCTTCCCGGTTCCCTCCCGTTTCCCCTCCGGTTTCTCCGCCCGTTCTCCGCCCCCTTCCCACTCCGTTCCAAGATGTCGTCGAAACGGTTGCGCGGAGAACCGGCCATCCTCCACGATGCGTAGAGGAGACGGGCTTCGGGCGCCGCTCTCCACAACTTGATTGCCATTGGTCTACACCAGTCGCGCGCCCCTTGCGCGCCGGGTCGGCCACCGGCTCCCCCAGACCAGCGGCGCACTCCCCCCGGCGCCGCCCCGCGGCACCGACGCTGCCCTGACGTCGGTGCTGACAGCCAAGGGCCCCGCGGATCCGTCCCGCGGGGCCCTTCGCTCTGTCCGGCCGGCTCGCCCGGCCGCGCCGCCTGCGCGCTACCTCACCTTGTCCGTGCGCGCTACTTCACCTTGTCCGTGCGCGCTACTTCACCTTGTCCGTGCCACTACTTCACCTTGTCCAGCTGCGCGTCGATGACCGCCGGCGCCACCTTGGGCTCGTCGTCCGCCTTGTCCGGCCCGGGCACGTCGAGACCGCCGGGCTCGCGGACTTCCTCGTCGCGCGCGACGTCCGCCGGGTTGTAGAAGTTGGTCGCGGCGAAGGAGACGAGGGTCGAGCCGTCGCGCACCACGACGACGGTGCGCCGCTTCACGTAGTCGTCCTGGTGACTGCCCAGCTTGTACGCGACCGCCTCGTCACCCTTGTCGGGCGCGGGCAGGGAGGCGACGCCGCTGTAGCGCATGGTGCCCGCGCGGAACGTCGCGCACCGCTTCGCCTTGGTCGCCGCGCGCAGTTCCGTGAGCGCCTTGCGTGCCGCGCCGGTGTCGTCGTACGCGAACATTTCGATGTCCGTCGGGGAGGCGCCGCTGCGGCCCTTGGGCGTCACCGTGCGGCCGAGGTGTGCCTCCGCCTTCGGCGGGGTGGCGGAGGCCAGCATGTCCGAGAGCGGGCGGCAGGCGGCGGGCTTCGCCGGGGCGCCGTCCGACGCGACCTCGAACCTCGACCGCTCCTTGGCCAGCACGTCGTAGTCGTAGCGGTCGAGGTCGCCCTTGGCCAGGGCCGACACCGTCAGCTTCCGCGCTGCCGGGGACTCGTCGCCGGAGCCGTCGGAGCCGTCGGAACCGCCGGCCGCGGAGCCGCCACCGCCGGACCCCCCGCCGGCTCCGGAATCTCCCGCGCCGCCGTCCGGCCCCTTCGGCTTCGCCTGCGATGTCGACGACTCGCCGCCGTCGCGGCCGTCGCCTCCGTCACCGTCGCCCCCGCTGCACGCGGCGGTCAGGCCCAGAGCGGCCGCGACCGAGACGGCCACCACGACACGCGACAAAGACTTCACGTTCCCCCTCTTCCTCGCGTGCCCCGCGCGGATCACGCCGCGCACACGCCTCACACGCCTCACACGTCCATGCGGAATCACCCGCACCCCTTCTACGACTGAAGATCGCCGTCCGCGGTTCCCTCCGCGCGGGACGCCTCGCCCGGACCTCACGGCGCGGACCTCACCGCTCCGCCCCGGACCTCACTGCCAGGGCCAGAACCGGTAAGGGCTCAGGAGCGCGATCGCGAGGATCATGCAGCCCCCGACGATCACCACGCTGCGGACCTGCCGCCACCGCTCGGACCGTTCCGACCGCCCTGCCCCCGTGGGCGCCGCGCGCCACTCGTCGGGGCGCCAGGGCTGCGCGGACTCCTCCCTGCGCTTGCGCCGCTTGCGGCCGACGACACCCTCGGCCTGCTGCCGGGCCGCCTCCTCGTCCAGGCGGCGCAGCCGCTCGGCGACCATGCGCGCCCGCGCGGAGGGTTCCTTCGGAGCGGACGCCCGGATGTCCCGCTCGCTGTCCTCCTCGAACTTGCGCCACACCTCGTCGGGTATCGACTCCGTGTCGGATATCGGCGCTCCGCCGGGTATCGACCCCGCGTCGGGTATCGGCGCCCCGCCGGATGTCGACGCCTCGTCGTCAGGTTCCCGCTCGGGCTCCCGCGGCGACTGCACGGACATGCTTTCCCCCACATCCATTCGCGGCCTTCCCTCGGCCGCCCCCGGCCCGGCCCGCCTCACCCGCACGCCGGCTTCATCTCGCTTGCAAACGGGGGAAGTTCTACGACACCCCACGGCGGCCGCACAAGCCAAGTCCCTTCACGACCTCCGAACATGTGACCCAAACCACATAAAAGTTCTGTCAGTTCAAGGGCAACCATTCGCGGACGACGCAGGTCATCCATGCGTAACAACGGCCACTTCCGCGCCCGACGCGGAGCCTCCACCTCCGTACCGCGCGGCGCGCGGTGCGCCGGACTCTCTGAGGTCTTCATGAAGCTTCGCCGTGCTCTGGCCACCGCGGCCGCGACGGCAGCGATCGCCCCGCTCGCGCTGCTCTCGGCCCCGGCCGCCTTCGCAACTGGGGATGCGAACACCACGCCGTCCGCGAGCACGACCGAGACTCCGCCGGTGGACACTCCCGGCCCGGAGGACCCCGCGAAGCCGGGAGACGACACCAAGCCCGAGGACCCCGCCAAGCCTGGTGACGACACCAAGCCCGGAGACAAGCCGGGGGACGACACGAAGCCCGGCGACAAGCCTGGGGACGACGGCGCGAAGCCGGGTGACGACACCAAGCCCGGCGGCGACACGAAGCCCGGCGACGACGGCGCCAAGCCCGGGGACGACACCAAGCCCGGCGACAAGCCCGGCGGTGACACGAAGCCCGGCGACGACGGCGACACCAAGCCCGAGGACGACGCCACCCCCACGGACGAGCCCACCGAGTGCCCGGCCGACGAGGACACCGGCGAGGACGCCGAGAACAAGCTGGAGCTCGAACTCTCCGGCCTGCCCGGCAAGATCGTCGCGGGCAGCGGCTGGCACGAGTTCACGCTGACCGCCGCCAACCCGAGCGACGAGGACCTCGGCGAGGTCGAGTGGCTCGCCGCCGTGGACAACTTCTCGCCGAGCGAGGACGAGAAGGACTGGCTGAGCACCTACGCGCGGATCCAGTTCTACGACCCCGAGGCCAAGGGCTGGAAGTCGATCATCGACGAGGTCGAGAGCGGCGTCTCCTTCGGCAAGACCACGCTCGGCGCCCAGGAGCAGGTCGAGATCAAGCTGCGCCTGAACATCAGCAAGAAGGCCCCGGCGGGCGACGGCTACGCGCTCGGCCTCGGCGGCTACCTCGACGCCGAGCAGAACTGCGTGCACAACGCGTTCGCGTTCTTCGACTTCACCGTCCTGAAGGCCGGCAGCGGCAACGAGCACCCCGGTGAGGCCAAGCCCAGGCCGGGCGCGGTCAAGCCGCCCGTCCTCGCGGAGAAGAAGCCGCAGGGCGGCGCCAAGCCGATCAAGCAGGTCAAGACCGTCCCGGACGCCGCGGAGATCCCGCCGACCGGGAACCTCGCCGAGACCGGTTCCAGCTCCATGCTGCCGACCATCGGCATCGTCGGCGGTATCGCCGTCGTCGCGGGCGCGGGCGCGGTGTACGTCGTGCGCCGCCGCTCCGACTCGGACGCCACCGCGTAGGCGACCGACCGGTACGCCGCCGCTGGCGACGTACCCCAAGACGCGGAGGACCTGCACTCGGAGGGGGGTGCAGGTCCTTTCGCGTACGGGGCGGCCCCAGCACGTGTGTACGTAACCGCCGTGGGCGGGCTACTTCTTCGGCGGTACCTCCGGCACCCCGAGGAACGGCAGCCGCAGCGCCCCGAACGCGTGGTCCGGCACCGTCGGGGACTTCGGCTCGACCGGCGCGAGCCGCGCGTACGCGGCGCCCTGGGCCGGACGCGGGTCCGCCTCGCCCTTGTTCGGCCAGAACGACATGGCGCGCTCGGCCTGCGCGGTGATCGTGAGGGAGGGGTTCACGCCCAGGTTCGCGGAGACCGCGGCGCCGTCGACGACGGAGATGCCGGGGTGGCCGTAGAGGCGGTGGTAGGGGTCGATGACGCCGGTGTCGGGGCCGTCGCCGATGGGGCAGCCGCCCAGGAAGTGCGCGGTCAGCGGAGTGCCCATCAGTTCGCCGACGTTGGAGCCGGGGAAGCCGTTGATCTCCTCGGCGATCAGGGACGCGGCCCGGGTGGCCTCGGGTATCTGGTCCGGGTTGGGCGCGCCGTGGCCCTGGCGGGCGGTGAGCAGGCCCTTGCCGATGCCCTTCTCCTTGCGGTACGTGGTCAGCGAGTTGTCCAGGGTCTGCATGACGAGGCCGATGATGGTGCGCTCCGACCAGCGGCGGTTGGACAGCGAACGGGCCGTCAGGAGCGGATGGCGGGCGGTGTTGGCGAGCCAGCCGGCGACGCGGGCCTTGCCGCCCTTCATCGTGTACGGGACCTGGAGCAGCGTCATGCCGCCCATCGCGTTGGACTTCTTGCCGTAGCGGACCGGCTCGATGTGGGTGGTCCCGTTCGGGTGGATGGACGAGGTGATGGCCACGCCCTTGGTGAAGTCGACCTTGCCGCCGCTGCCCAGGAGGGAGCCGCCGTGCCGCTTGCGGTAGCGGCGGTCGGTCGTCTGGGCGCCCACCAGGGCCTCGGAGTTGGTGCGGGTCAGCTCGCCGAGGCGCCCGGATATACGGGGCAGCAGATGGCCGTCCTTCATGCGGTGCAGCAGCGTCTGGGTGCCGTAGGTGCCGGCGGCGAGGACGACGCGCCGGGCCCGGAAGGTGCGGCCCCGGCCCTTGCGCTTGTTGTCGGTGGGCAGCGTGCCCACCGCGTAGCCGCCGCGCGAGTCCTCGGTGAGGGTGACGACGGACGTCATCGGGTGAATGACGGCGCCGGCCTTCTCCGCGAGGTAGAGGTAGTTCTCGTTGAGCGTGTTCTTCGCGCCGTGGCGGCAGCCCGTCATGCACTCGCCGCACTCGGTGCAGGCGCGGCGCGCAGGCCCGGCGCCGCCGAAATAGGGGTCGGGAACTTCCGCCCCGGGACCGGCCGTTGACTCACCGGTGGCGTCCCGTCCGTCACCGAAGAAGACGCCGACCGGCGCCATGTGGAAGCTGTCGCCCACTCCCATGGCCTGCGCGGCGGCCTTGAGGTGGACGTCGGAGGGGGTGGTCGTGGGGTTGAGCCGCACGCCGAGCATGCGCTTGGCCTGCTCGTAGTAAGGACGCAGCTCGTCCTGCCAGTCCGTGATGTCCTTCCACTGCGGATCGTTGAAGAACGCCGCAGGCGGTACGTAGAGCGTGTTCGCGTAGTTCAGCGATCCGCCGCCCACGCCCGCGCCCGCCAGGACCATCACATTGCCGAGCAGGTGGATGCGCTGGATGCCGTAGAGGCCGAGCGCCGGGGCCCACAGGTAGTTCTTCAGGTCCCAGGAGTTCTTCGGCAGCGTCTCGCGCGTGAAGCGGCGGCCCGCTTCGAGGACGCCGACGCGATAGCCCTTCTCCGTGAGCCGCAGAGCGGATACGGATCCGCCGAAGCCGGAGCCGACGACGAGCACGTCGTAGTCGTAGTCGTCGTCGCCCCGGTGCCGGGCAGAGTTCTCCTGTGACATTGACTCTCCTCGTGAGAACGGGTCCGCTGAGCGGTCTTGGCGAGCTCGGGTGCGGTGCCGCGCCCCGTAAGGGGCGCGGGGCTGTGACATGGTGCGGCTCCGCCGCGCGGGCGCGCCCAGCCCTCACCGGCCCGCGGGCTTCCTGCACAGCTCAGCGCAAGCGGAGGGCTTTCATGAGCCGAAGGCTCCGCGTCATGAACGCCGCGTACTTCTCGTCGTCCATGCCGAAGGACGGCGCCAGCGGGATGAGCCGCTGGTGGGCCACCGTCTGCGCCTCGGTGTACTTGAGAATGCCCTCGGAGCCGTGGCGGCGGCCGAGGCCCGAGTCCTTCATGCCGCCCATCGGCGACTGCACGCTGCCGTAGGCGGGCGCGTAGCCCTCGTTGATGTTGACGGTGCCGGTGCGAAGGCGGGCGGCGAGGGCGCGGCCGCGCCTGCCGTCCTTCGTCCAGACCGAGGAATTCAGGCCGTAGGAGGTGGAGTTGGCGAGTTCGACGGCCTCGTTCTCGTCGGTGAAGCGGTAGATCGAGACGACCGGGCCGAAGGTCTCCTCGGTGCACACCGCCATCGGCGACTCGACGCCGTCCAGGATGGTCGGCTCGTAGAAGTAGGGGCCGATGTCGGGCCGGGCCGTGCCGCCCGCCACCAGCGTGGCGCCCTTGGCGACGGCCTCGTCGACGTGCCGCTTGGTGGTCTCGAACTGCCGCTCGCCGACGAGCGAGCCCATCTCGGCGCCGTAGGCGAGCGAGCGCCCGAGCCGCATGGCCCTGGTCTTCGCGGCGAACCGCTCGACGAAGGCGTCCGCGACGGCCTCGTGGACGTACAACCGCTCGATGGAGATGCACAGTTGACCGGCGGAGGAGAAGCAGGCGCGGACCGCGCCCGCGGCGGCCTTCTCCACGTCGGCGTCGTGCAGGACCAGCATGGCGTTCTTGCCGCCGAGTTCAAGGGAGACGCCGACGAGGCGGGCGGCGGCGCCCGTCGCGACCTCGCGGCCGGTGCGGGTGGAGCCGGTGAAGGAGACATAGTCGGCGTGCTTGACGATCTCGGGGCCGATGACGGGGCCGTCGCCGAGCACGACCTGGAAGACCTCGGCGGGCAGGCCCGCCTCGATGATCAGGTCCCGGGCCCAGAGCGCCGTCAGGGCGGTCTCGGTGTCGGGCTTCATCACCAGGGCGTTGCCCGCGACGAGGGCGGGCAGGGCGTCGCCGATGGACAGTTCGAGCGGGTAGTTCCAGGGGGCGATCTGGCCGACGACACCGCGCGGCTGGCGCAGTTCGGTGACCTTGGTGAGGGTCGGTACGACGCCGGTGTGGCGCTTGGGGTTCAGATACGCGCCGGCGCGGCGGCCGTAGTGCCGGGCCGCGACGGTGACGGCCTGGATCTCCTCGTGCGCGTGCAGGCGCGCCTTGCCGGTCTCGAGCTGGATGAGGTCGAGGACCTCGGCCTGGCGCTGGAGCACAAGGTCGTGGAAGCGCAGCAGCACGGCGGCGCGTTGGCGCACCGGCGTGCGCGCCCACGCGACCTGCGCCGCGCGCGCCCGCTCGAAGGCGGTCGCCACGTCCTCGGGTGTGGACTCCGGCAGGTCGGCCAGCTTCTCGCCGCTGAACGGCGCGTGGTTGGCCGTCCGGCCCGAGCCGATCACGTCACGGGTGAGCTGGGCGACCAGCTCCGGCGTGACCACGTCCGCGGCGGTGCGGGCGCCGCTGGGGGCCGGGGCGACCGGGTTCGTTCCGAGGGGCTTGGCGGGGGCCTGCGAGTCCGTCATGGACGTGAGCGTATGCCTGAGCGAGCGCTTTGGGTACCCATGGGTAACGAGGTTTCACGGGGCAGGCACACATGCCCGCGGGCCGCTTCCATCGCTGCCAGTGCTTGCTGGCGGCAAAGGTGCTGATCAGGGCGTTCCCGGTCGGCCCTCCTCCGCCCGGCTCACGGCTTGGCGATCTTCAGGTTGTCGATCGCCGTCTTCGCGACCTCACGCCCGCGCTCGGTGAAGTCGCTCTTGTCCGGGTAGTCGATCCACAGCTTGTACATGTCCCCGGACTTGGTCTTGTAGTAGAAGACCTTGGCCTCGCGCGGGTACTCGACGTCGGTTTCCTTGTTGACGTACGGGATCAGGTTCTCCGCGGACTGCCTGCCCTCGTACTCGCCCTGCGTCGTCTTCTTGCCCGCGCCCATCACGTCCGGGCTGAACGATCCCACCGAGCCGCCGCCGTCCAGCGTCTTCATGTCCTCGTACGCCTCGGCCATCGACGTGCCCGCGATGTAGTTCAGGTCGTCCTCGGACTTCTTGGAGAGCTCCAGGGTGAGGGAGATGCCGCCGCTCCTGTCCGAGAACGTGACCCAGTGCTCCTTGGGCGTTTCGTCGTTCGTGGTCCTGCGGTACCCCTCCGGCACCGAAACCGTCGCCCCCAGCGCCTTCTCCTCGCGCTGCTCCCAGCCCTCCGTGTCCGACGCACCGCCGAACGGGTCCACGGCGAGCACCACCCCCGCGGCCACCGCCGCCACGACCACGACGCCCACGGCCACCAGCGCCTTGGGGCCGAGGAACACACCCTTGCCCCGGCCCGGCGCCGGCGCCGGGCCGCCGCCCGCCGCGAACCCGGTCACGACCTGGGTGGCGGGCAGCCGCGGGGGCGCCGGCGGCTTGACGGCGTCTTCGAGCAGGGCCCGGACCCGGGCCGCGTTCGGGCGGTGGGCGGGGTCCTTGTGCAGCAGCCCGTTGATCGCGTCCGCGAGCGGGCCCTGCGCCGACGCGGGCGCCGCGGGCGTCGCGTTGAGCACCGACTGGAGCGTCGCGGGCGTGTTGTTGCGGCGGAACGGGGACACGCCCTCCGTCGCCGCGTACAGCACGACGCCGAGCGACCACAGGTCGGAGGCCGGCCCGGGCCGCTGCCCCAACACCCGCTCCGGAGCGATGAACTCGGGCGAGCCGACGAAGCCGCCGGTGTCCGTCAGGTTCGTCTCGCCCTCGATCTGGGCGATGCCGAAGTCCGTGAGGACCACGCGGTCGTGCCGGCCCAGCATCACGTTGTCCGGCTTCACGTCGCGGTGCAGGATGCCCGCCGCGTGCGCGGCCTCCAGGGCGCCGAGCACCTCCAGGCCCACCCGGGCCGCGTCGCGCGCGCCGAGCGTGCCCTCGTCGCGCAGGGCCGCGCCGAGCGAGCGGCCCTGCACGAACTCCATCACGATCCACGGCTGGCCGTCCTCGACGACGACGTCGTGGACGTTGACCACGGCCGGGTGGTCGAGCCGGGCGGCGGCGCGCGCCTCGCGGCGCATCCGCTCGAAGGCGTTGGCGCGTTCGCGCTCCGGCAGATGGTCCGGGACGCGCGGCTCCTTGACGGCGACCTCGCGGTCCACCGTCTCGTCCTTGGCCCGCCACACCGTGCCCATGCCGCCGTGGCCGAGCTTCGACAGGAGCCGGTAGCGCCCGCCGACCAGCCGGCCCGAGCCGGGTTCGGCCTGCGTGACCTGGGTGGGCCCCGGCGGCTGCTGCGCGGGCTGGTGCGGCTGGGTCGGCTGCGCAGGCCGAGATGGCTGATTCGGTACGGCGGGCGCGGGCTGCTGCGCGTACGGATTGGGGTACGGCTCACCGCCACCCTGCTGCGGGGGCTGCGGTGGCTGCAGGCCGTAGCTGGTGGTCTCGTTCGGGCCGTAGGAGGCTCCCCCGTCGTTACTCATGCCCCCATGACTACCGTGCGCGGCACCCCGGGTTCCAGCCAGGGTGCCCACTTGTGACCGGGGTGATGCACGAACCGGGAACTCCGGCTGCGTACGCCCGCCGAAGTCAGCGACGTACGGCCGCAGTCATCGACGTACGAACGTGTCCACCGCCGTGTCGAAGTACCGCCGCGCCTCCCGCGTGAGCCCCACCGGCGACGACACCCACACGTCGTACATCCGGCCGCCCTCCTGCCAGCACAGGTCGAAGGTGTGCCGGGCGCCCTCGTCCGTGCTGAAGCCGTCCCAGGTGAACTGCCACAGCGCGGCGGGGCGGCCGTTGCGGGTGGTCTCGGTGACCTCGGCGTCGCGGTAGCCGGGGTTGTTGCGGGGGCCCTCGGCGTGCGAGCGGCGCTGCGCGGCGAGCGGACCGCCCGGCTCGGCGGCGCTCTCCTTGATGCCGATGCGGAAGGCGCCGCCCGGTGAGACGTAGAAGGTGCGCGGTCCGTCCGTCTCGCGGTCGTAGCCCTTGGGCACGGCGAGCGCGAAGCCGCGCTGGTCCTTGGCGAGGCGGTAGCCCTTGGGCGCGTCGGGCGTGGAGGGGCGGGCGGTGTCCGGGGTCTTGGTGACCGTCGAGGTCGCCGTGGGCCTCGGGCCGCCGGAGTCGGTGGGGGTGTCCGGGGACGCCGAACTGGGCGACGAGGTCCGGCCGCCGTCGCCGTCGCCGTTCTGCCCGAGCAGCAGCGCCGCCGCCGACACCGCGCCGCCCG
>NZ_AOPZ01000038.1 GCF_000414115.1 Streptomyces aurantiacus JA 4570 | reverse complement strand
CGGCGCCCGGGCTGGGCGCCCCGTGAGCCGGAGGAGGGCCCCGGCGCGAGCGCGGGCACGCCCGAGGGTGCTCCCGGCGGCGCGGAGGGCGCGCCCGCCGCCACGCCCCCCGGCAAGAAGGGCAAGAAGAAGCGGCCCAAGCGCAAGGGCTGGCGGCGGCTTTTCCCGACCTGGCGGATGGTGCTCGCCGGGTTCATCTTCGTGGTGCTGCTGTGCGCGGGCGCGTTCACCGCGGGCTATCTGCTGATCGACATCCCGCCGGCCAACGCCACGGCCACCAAGCAGGCCAACGTCTACCTGTACGCCGACGGCACCGAGCTGGCCCGGGACGACAGCAAGGGCATGAACCGCGAGAACGTCCCGCTGTCCAAGGTGCCCAAGCACGTGCAGCACGCCGTGCTCGCCGCCGAGGACCGGGACTTCTACGGGGAGTCCGCCGTCGACCCGAAGGCGATGCTCCGCGCCGCGTACAACACGGTCACCGGCAAGGGCAAGCAGTCCGGTTCGACGATCACGCAGCAGTACGTGAAGAACTACTACCTGGGCCAGGAGCAGACGGTCACCCGCAAGGTCAAGGAGTTCTTCATCGCGATCAAGCTGGACCGCGAGGTGAGCAAGGACGACATCCTCGAGGGCTATCTGAACACCAGCTACTTCGGCCGCAACGCGTACGGCGTGCAGGCCGCCGCCCAGGCGTACTACGGCAAGGATGTCGAGGACCTCACCGTGGGCCAGGGCGCGTACCTCGCCACGCTCGTGAACGCCCCGAACGCCTACGACGTCGCGGCGCACCCGGAGAACAAGCCGAACGCCCTGGGCCGCTGGAACTACGTCCTGAACGGCATGGTCAAGGAGGGCTGGCTGCCCGCCGCCGAGCGGCAGGGGCAGAAGTTCCCGACGCCGAAGCAGGCCAAGGGCAACCAGGACCTGTCGGGGCAGCGCGGCTATGTGGTCAAGGCCGTGGAGGACTACCTCATCGAGAACAAGATCGTCGAGGAGGACGACCTCCACAAGGGCGGCTACCGCATCACCACGACCCTGCAGAAGCCCAAGCAGGACGCGTTCGTGGAGGCCGTCCAGGACCAGGTGATGTCGAAGGTCGACAAGAAGGCCCGCAAGATCGACCGGAACGTGCGGGTGGGCGGTGCCTCCATCGACCCGGCGACCGGCAAGGTCGTCGCGATGTACGGCGGCATCGACTACACCAAGCAGTTCGTCAACAACGCCACCCGGCGTGACTACCAGGTCGGCTCGACCTTCAAGCCGTTCGTGTTCACCTCGGCCGTGCAGAACGGCTCGACCACCCAGGCCGGGCAGACGATCACGCCGAACACGATCTACGACGGCAACAACAAGCGTCCGGTGCAGGGCTGGGACGGCGGCCAGTACGCGCCCGCCAACGAGGACGACGGCATGTACGGCGACATCACGGTGCGCGAGGCCACGGACAGGTCCGTGAACTCCGTGTACGCGCAGATGGCCGTCGACGTGGGCTCGGACAAGGTCAAGGACACCGCGGTCGCGCTCGGCGTCCCGGAGAAGACCCCGGACCTCACCGCGTCCCCGTCGATCGCGCTCGGCCCGTCCACGGCGTCCGTGCTCGACATGACCGGCGCGTACGCGACGCTCGCGAACCACGGCCAGCACGGCTCGTACACGATCGTCGAGAAGATCACCAAGGACGGCGAGAACGTCGCGCTGCCGGAGCGCGGGGAGAAGACGGCGGTGAGCCGCGAGGCCGCGGACACCACGACGTCGATCCTGCGCAGCGTCGTCGACTCCGGCACCGGCACGGCGGCGCTCGCCGCGGGCCGTCCGGCGGCCGGCAAGACCGGTACGGCGGAGGAGGACAAGGCGGCCTGGTTCGCGGGCTACACCCCGGACCTGGCCACGGTCGTGGCCATCATGGGCGCGGACCCGGAGACGGCCAAGCAGACGCCGCTGTACGGGGCGCTCGGCGAGACGCGCATGAACGGCGGCGGCTATCCGGCGCGCGTCTGGGCGCAGTTCACCAAGGACGCCCTGGAGGGCAAGCCCGCCAAGGAGTTCGAGCTGGAGCTTGAGCCCGGCGCGGACGTGCCGGTGGAGCCGGACCCGTCGGACGGCGCCGAGGAGCCGGGCACGGGCGAGGAGGACACGGGCGGCGCGGACGGCGGTGACACCGACGGCGCCGACGGGGGCACGGCCGACGGCGGCGCGACGGACGGCGGCGCCACGCCGGGGCAGGACCAGGGCGGCCAGACCCAGGGTCAGGACCAGGGCCAGACGCAGGGCCAGGACCAGGGGCAGACGCAGGGCCCGAGCGGTGGTCAGGACCAGGGGCAGACCCAGGGCCAGGACCAAGGGCAGACGCAGGGGCCCGGCGGGGGTGACGCCGACGGGGGCGCGGACGGCGGCGGCGCGGCGGACGGCGGCACGGACGAGGGCGGCCAGCAGGGCGCCCTGGGCGGGCTGACGCAGGGCACGACCACCGGGCGGGGCGCCAGGAACGGCGACTGACCGCGGGCGGGCGGGCCGGAACCGGGGGGGCGGGCCGGAACCGGGGCGATGGCCCCGGTCCGGCCCGCCCGGCCGGGAGATGACACAGGCTCTCAGTGGCCCGAAGTCGCCTTGAGGCCGACGACGGCGACCAGGAGCAGGCCCACGAAGAAGATGCGGGCCGCGGTGGCGGGCTCGCCGAGCACGAGCATGCCGACGACCGCGGCACCCGCGGCGCCGATGCCGACCCACACGCCGTAGGCCGTGCCGATGGGCAGGGACTTGGCGGCGTACGACAGCAGGAACATGCTGGCGACGATGCCCGCGCCGGTGAACACGCTCGGCCACAGGCGGGTGAACCCGTCGGTGAACTTCATGCCGATCGACCAGCCGACCTCGAGCAGACCGGCGACGACGAGCAGGACCCAGGCCATGACGGCACCTCCGAAAACTGGACTTCAGGGGTGCGTCGTCTTTGCGGGTCCCGGTACGGCGCGTCTCGTCGGGGTCCTTCCAAGGTAGCAAAGTGCACGCAAAAGGGGCCGGTGACGATGGTCACCAGCCCCACGGGCCCACCGGCCCCCGCGGTCCCGCGGTCCCGCGGTCCCGCTACAGGTAGAGGCCCGTCGAGTCCTCGGACCCCTCGAAGCGGTCCGCGGCCACGGCGTGCAGATCGCGCTCGCGCATGAGGACGTACGCCACGCCCCGCACCTCGACCTCGGCCCGGTCCTCCGGGTCGTACAGAACCCGGTCGCCCGGCTCGACGGTGCGCACGTTCTGTCCCACGGCGACGACCTCGGCCCAGGCCAGGCGCTTGCCGACGGCCGCGGTCGCGGGGATCAGGATGCCGCCGCCGGAGCGCCGCTCGCCCTCAGCGGTGTCCTGGCGCACGAGCACGCGGTCGTGCAGCATCCGGATCGGCAGCTTGTCGTCGTGGGTCGTTGGTTCCTGTGTCTTGGCGCTCACGCCCCGAACCTACCTGCCCGCGAGCGCCCTGTACGCCCCCGGGTCAGCCCTTGCGGCGCTTGGAGCCCACCGCGAAGAACCCCACGAGGCCCACCACCACCAGCGCCACCGGCACGATCCGCTCCAGGCGCGGCGCGCCGTTCTCCGTGACGAGCTGGCCCTTCACATCGGAGACGAAGCGATTCGCCCCGACGTAGGCCCGCCCGAGGGAGTGGTCGACGCTGGACGCGATCTTGGCCTTGGCGTCGCCGACGATCGTCTTGGGGTGGACCCGCACCCCGATCTCGTCGAGGGTCTCGGCGAGCTGGTCGCGCCGGCGCTTGATGTCCGCCTCGATCTGCGCAGGGGTCCTGGCATCCGCATCCGCCACCGCGCTGCCTCCGTGGGTGTGTGCTGGTTCCGGTCGTTCCACAGTCTGTCAGCTTCGCCCCCGTCGCACCCCACGGCACCCCTATTACGCTCGACTCCGTCACCACAACCACAGATGCGTGCGCGCCCCGCGCGCGGCGCGCGAGGAGACCGAACATGAGCGAGCGACTGCAGCCCGGGGACACCGCCCCCGCCTTCACCCTGCCCGACGCCGACGGCAAGGAGGTCTCCCTGGCGGACCACAAGGGCCGCAAGGTCATCGTCTACTTCTACCCCGCCGCGCTCACCCCCGGCTGCACCAAGCAGGCGTGCGACTTCACGGACAACCTGGACGTGCTCGCGGCCGCGGGCTACGACGTCATCGGGGTCTCCCCCGACAAGCCGGAGAAGCTCGCGAAGTTCCGCGAGAAGGAGAACCTGAAGGTCACGCTGGTCGGCGACCCGTCCAAGGAGACCCTGGAGGCGTACGGCGCCTTCGGCGAGAAGAAGCTGTACGGCAAGACCGTGACCGGCGTGATCCGCTCGACGGTCGTCGTGGACGAGGCGGGCAAGGTCGAGCACGCCTTCTACAACGTCAAGGCGACGGGGCACGTGGCGAAGATCATCCGGGACCTGGGCGTCTGACGCGACCTGCCGCCGGCCGGAGAGTGTGACAAAGCCCCCCTCATGGGGGGCTTTCGTTTGCGATCGCGGAGTGCGAGCACAAGCATCCGGTGGACCGCTCAGCGCAGGGGTCCGAGGATCACGCTCAGCGAAAGGACCAGCTCCATGGCGGCCAGCAGCCACCCGGCCGACCCCGAGGCGGACGCCCTCCCGGGCGCCGACCCGGAGGCGGTGAAACGTCACCGCACGCTCTTCCGCGCGATCAGGCGGCGCCGGAACCCGCCGCTGCGGCGCACCGACATCACGGTCACCGACGAGGCGGCCGTACGCCGCGCGGTGAAGGCGGCATCGCTGGGCAATGCCATGGAGTGGTTCGACTTCGGCATCTACAGCTATCTGGCCGTCACCATCGGCCATGTCTTCTTCCCGTCCGGGAACGACACCGTCCAGCTGCTCTCGTCGTTCGCCACCTTCGCGGTGTCGTTCCTGGTGCGGCCGCTCGGCGGCATGGTGTTCGGGCCGATGGGCGACAAGGTGGGCCGCAAGAAGGTCCTCGCGCTGACGATGATCCTGATGGCGGTCGGCACCTTCGCCATCGGCCTGATCCCGAGCTACGCCGCGATCGGCTTCTGGGCCCCGGTCCTGCTGATCCTCTTCCGCCTGGTGCAGGGCTTCTCCACCGGCGGTGAGTACGGTGGCGCGTCCACGTTCATAGCCGAGTACGCGCCGGACAAGCGGCGCGGTTTCTTCGGCAGTTTCCTGGAGTTCGGCACGCTCGCCGGCTACGTGGGCGCGGCCGGCCTGGTGACCCTCCTGAACACGCTGCTCGACGACGGCGCGATGGAGTCGTGGGGCTGGCGGGTGCCGTTCCTGGTCGCGGGTCCGCTCGGCCTGGTCGGTCTCTATCTGCGGCTGCGCCTCGACGAGACGCCTGCGTTCCAGAAGCTGGAGGACCAGACGTACCACTCGGCGACCGAGGCGGCCTCCGCCGTCGAGACGTCCGCCAAGGGCGACCTGGCGAAGATCTTCCGCGACCACTGGCCGACGCTGGTCCTGTGCGTCACCCTGGTCGGCGCGTACAACATCACCAACTACATGCTCCTGTCGTACATGCCGACGTATCTGAGCGACGAGCTGGGCTACGACGACACCCATGGGCTGCTGATCCTCATCGCCATGATGCTGGTCCTGATGCTCGTCATCAGCCGCGTCGGCGTCCTGTCCGACCGCTACGGCCGCAAGCCGCTCCTGATGACCGGCATGGCGGGCTTCCTCGTCCTGTCGATCCCGGCCTTCCTGCTCATCAAGCAGGGCGCGCTGATCGCCGTCTCGGCGGGCATGCTGATGCTCGGACTCTCGCTGGTGTGCCTGCTCGGCACGATGTCCGCGACGCTCCCGGCGCTCTTCCCCACCTCGGTGCGCTACGGCTCGCTCTCGGTGGGCTACAACCTCTCCGCCTCGCTGTTCGGCGGCACCGCGCCGCTGGTGATCACCGCGCTGATCAGCGTCACGGGTACGGACATGATGCCCGCGTACTACTCGATGGCCGCCGCCGTCGTCGGCATCGTCGCGGTCGCCTGCATGAAGGAGACCGCGCGCAAGCCCCTCACCGGCTCCCCGCCCTCGGTGGAGAGCGTGGAGGAGGCCACCGAACTGGTGGAGGCGCAGGCCACAGCCCCGAAGTTCTGACTCTCCGGGCAGTCGCGGCCGGGCGGCCATTACGATGGGCCCGGCACGCGGCCGTGGTGGAACTGGCAGTCACGCTGGGTTTAGGTCCCAGTGGGGTAACTCCCGTGAGGGTTCGAGTCCCTCCGGCCGCACGCGTACGAAGGGCGCCTCGGGTGAGGCGCCCTTCGCCGTGTCCGGCCGGATGTCGCGGGGGGTCTTGGAGTTCAGAGGTCTTGGAGCTCAGGGTCTTGGAACTCAGGGTTTTGGAGCTCAGCCGAGCAGTTCGCGCACCACCGGCGCCAGGGCGCGGAACGCCTTGCCGCGGTGGCTGATCGCGTTCTTCTCGTCCGCCGTCAGCTCGGCGCAGGTGCGGGTGTCGCCCTCGGGCTGGAGCACCGGGTCGTAGCCGAAGCCGCCGGTGCCCGACGGGGCGTGCCGCAGGGTGCCGCGCAGTTGGCCCTCGACGACCCGCTCGGTGCCGTCGGGCAGCGCGAGGGCCGCCGCGCACGCGAAGTGGGCGCCGCGGTGCGGGTCGTCGATGTCGCCGAGCTGGGCGAGCAGGAGGTCCAGGTTGGCGCGGTCGTCGCCGTGCCGGCCCGCCCAGCGCGCGGAGAAGATGCCGGGGGCGCCGCCGAGCACGTCGACGCAGAGGCCCGAGTCGTCCGCGACGGCGGGCAGTCCGGTGGCCCGGGCCAGGGCGTGCGCCTTGAGGAGCGCGTTCTCGGCGAAGGTGACGCCGGTCTCCTTGACGTCGGGGATGTCCGGGTAGGCGTCCGCGCCGACGAGCTCGTGGTCGAGCCGGGCGTCGGCGAGGATCGCCTTGAGCTCGGTGAGTTTGCCGGTGTTGCGGGTGGCGAGGATGAGGCGGGTCATGGGACCAGTATCGGTCCCGCGGTGCCTCGCCCCGCGCCCCGTCCTCAGTCGGTGCAGACCTTCGTCAGCTCCTTGGCCGCGTCGCCGACGGGGCTCATGTCGGGCGTGTTGTCGCCGTTGTCGCTGGCGTCGCGGATGTTGTCGACGGCCCTCTCCAGGTGGTCGACAGCCTTGTCCATGTCGGCGTCGTCGGACTTGTCGCGTATGTCGTCGAGGTTCTTCTCGATGTCGTCGAGCGACTTGTCGGCGTCCCCGGGCTCCAGGGCCGCGTCCTGGACGGCTTCCCGCATGTCCTGGATGTTGTCGTGGATCGAGTCGGCTGTCTTGGCGCAGTCGATCGCCTTGTCGACAGGGTCGCAGGCCACGAGGCCGGTGCCCGCCGTGACGGCGAGCAGAGCGGTGGCGATGACGGTAACGGTACGGCGGTGGCGCGCGGCCATGCGTAGGTCCCCCTCCGGTGCGGACGGACGCACGGCTTGGCCCGTACGCCCGCACCCGTAAGAACGCCCGTCCGGGCCCCGACGGTTGCTTCCCCCGCGGGCCGATCCGAACCGCAACTCGCCCGCACCACGCGCCACTTGGCCGATACCCGCGCCCCTGCCCGGGCGCCGGGTGCCGCGTATGCCTTACTTGACTGCTTCGAGCGCTTCGCGCTGGTACGCGGCGAGGTCCACGCAGCCGCCGACGGCGAGGTCGAGCAGCGCGTTCAGCTCCTCGCGGGCGAACGGCTCGGCCTCGGCGGTGCCCTGGACCTCGACGAAGCGGCCGTCGCCGGTGCACACGACGTTCATGTCGGTGTCGGCCTTCACGTCCTCCTCGTAACAGAGGTCGAGCAGCGGTACGCCGCCGACGATGCCGACGGACACGGCGCTGACGGTGCCGGTGAGCGGCTTGCGCCCGGCCTTGATCAGCTTCTTGCCCTGGGCCCAGGCGACGGCGTCGGCGAGCGCGACGTACGCGCCGGTGATGGCCGCGGTGCGGGTGCCGCCGTCGGCCTGGAGGACGTCGCAGTCCAGGACGATGGTGTTCTCACCGAGCGCCTTGTAGTCGATGACCGCGCGCAGGGAGCGGCCGATGAGGCGGCTGATCTCGTGCGTACGGCCGCCGATCTTGCCGCGGACGGATTCGCGGTCGCCGCGGGTGTTCGTGGACCGCGGGAGCATCGAGTACTCGGCGGTGACCCAGCCCTCGCCGCTGCCCTTGCGCCAGCGGGGCACGCCCTCCGTCACGGAGGCCGTGCAGAAGACCTTGGTGTCGCCGAAGGAGATGAGGACGGAGCCCTCGGCGTGCTTGCTCCAGCCGCGTTCGATGGTGATCGGGCGAAGCTGTTCGGGGGTACGGCCGTCGATTCTGGACATGCGTTGAGCCTAGCCTTTGAGCCGAACCGGGGTCGCCGCCCCCGGGGGCTCCGCCCCC
>NZ_AOPZ01000037.1 GCF_000414115.1 Streptomyces aurantiacus JA 4570 | reverse complement strand
GCCCTGACCCGCGCCAACTGGGACACCAAGAAGTACGCGGGCTACACCCAGCAGCCGGTGAAGCTGCAGTTCAAGAAGAAGGGCGCGAGCTCCTACACCACCGTCAAGACGGTCAAGTCCGACTCCAAGGGCAACCTCAAGACCACGGTGAAGGCATCCGTCGACGGCACCTTCCGCTACGTCTTCGCGGGTACGTCCACGACTCCGGCCGTGACGTCCGCGGGCGACGCGATCGACGTGCGCTGACCCCTTCTCGTACCGCCTTCTCGTACCGCCACCATCTGAGGAAACACAGACACCATGCGTATCCGCACCACCGTGGCCGCCGTCTCCGGCGCCCTCGCCCTGTCCGCTCTGGCCGTCCCGGCCGCGCAGGCCGTTGACGGGCCCGGCACCCCGGACGTCTCGCGGTTCGCTCCGCGCGCCGCCGCGGACGAGCTGCCGATGGAGGACATCCAGATCGGCGACACCAAGATCACGAAGGTCGTCGTCAACGGCGGCAAGAACATCGTCGTCGGCACGACGGCCAAGAAGAAGGTCACGGTCGCCGTGACCGCGACGGACGCGGCGGGCATCGGGCTCGGCGGCGGCTTCCTCTGGCACGGCAAGAAGTTCGCCGAGTCCTCCGTCGACGGCATGCTCGTCCCCGCGGACAGCGCCCGGCCCACCTGCAAGAAGCTGAACGCGACGACGTCGACCTGCTCGCTGCCCGTCACGATCGACCCGAAGGCGTCCCTCGACAAGAACGGTCTGCGCAACCACCTGGCCGGCGGCGGCTGGAACGTCTACGGCATGGCGACCGGCAAGGACGAGGACCTCGTCATCAAGACCCAGCTGAAGACGGCCGTCCGCGTCCAGCGCGCCGCCCGTCTGACCGTCAACGCCTCCCCGGAGCCGGTGAAGAAGGGCAAGGCGATCACCGTCTCGGGCGCCCTGACCCGCGCCAACTGGGACACCAAGAAGTACGCGGGCTACACCCAGCAGCCGGTGAAGCTGCAGTTCAAGAAGAAGGGCGCGAGCTCCTACACCACCGTCAAGACGGTCAAGTCCGACTCCAAGGGCAACCTCAAGACCACGGTGAAGGCGTCGGTGGACGGCACCTTCCGGTACGTCTTCGCGGGGACCTCCACGACCCCGGCCGTCACCTCGGCCGGGGACTTCGTCGACGTACGGTGAAGTCGGTCCCCGCAAAGCCGCGCTAGGCGGAGAAGCGGCGGTCCACCCAGCGGAAGGCGAACTCGATCGCCGCCGCCGCGACCGCCGCGATCGCGACCGCCGCCCACGGCATCGTCGTCCCCACCAGCTTCAGGGCGAAGAAGTCCTGGAGCCAGGGGACGACGAGGACGAGAAGGAAGCCGAGGCCCATCGCGGCGACCAGGCCGATGCGCCACCAGGTGTAGGGGCGGGCGATGATCGCCAGGACCCACAGCGACACCAGGAACAGGGCCAGCGTCGCCGCGCTGGTCTCGGCCTCGCGGGCGCCCTCGCCCGTGTAGTGGTGCCGGGCCAGGAGGTACGTCGCGAACGTGGCGACCGCCGCGATGATGCCGCCCGGCAGGGCGTACCGCATGACTCTGCGGACGAAGTGCGGTTTCGCGCGCTCCTTGTTGGGGGCCAGCGCCAGGAAGAACGCCGGGACGCCGATGGTGAGGGTGGAGAGCAGGGTCAGGTGGCGGGGGAGGAAGAGGTACTCCACCTGGGAGCAGACCACCAGGAGGGCGATGACCACCGAGTAGACCGTCTTCACCAGGAACAGCGTGGCCACGCGCGTGATGTTGCCGATCACGCGGCGGCCCTCCGCCACCACCGACGGCAGCGTCGCGAAGCTGTTGTTCAACAACACGATCTGGGCCACCGCTCGGGTCGCCTCCGAGCCCGAGCCCATGCTCACGCCGATGTCGGCGTCCTTCAGGGCGAGCACGTCGTTCACGCCGTCGCCGGTCATCGCGACGGTGTGGCCCTTGGACTGCAGGGCGCCGACCATGTCCCGCTTCTGCTGGGGCGTCACGCGGCCGAAGACCGAGTTGGCGTCCAGTTCCTCGGCCATCTCGGCCTGGTCGGCGGGCAGCCGCCGCGCGTCGACGGTGTTCGCCGCGCCGGGCAGGCCCAGCTTGCCCGCGACCGCGCCGACCGAGACCGCGTTGTCGCCGGAGATGACCTTCGCCTGGACGTTCTGCTCCTCGAAGTACCGCAGGGTGTCCGCGGCGTCGGGGCGCAGGCGCTGTTCCAGGACGACCAGGGCGGTCGCGCGGGCGTCCCGGGCGACCTCGGGGGCGTCGAGGTCGCCGGCCGCGCGGGCCAGGAGCAGGACGCGCAGGCCCTGGTGGTTGAGCTGCTCGATCTCGTCGAGGGCCGGGTCGCCGGACGGCAGGAGCACGTCGGGCGCCCCGAGCAGCCACGTCGAGTTCTCGCCGTTGCCCTCGCTGAAGCTCGCGCCGCTGTACTTGCGGGCGGAGGAGAACGGCAGCGACTCCGTGCAGCGCCACTCCTCGCTGTCGGGGTAGGCGTCGATGATGGCTTGCAGGGACGCGTTGGGGCGCGGGTCCGATTCGCCGAGGGCGCCGAGGACCTTGCGTACGTACGTCTCCTCCGAGCCGTTCAGCGGACGCAGTTCGGTGACGTCCATGCCGCCCTCGGTGAGCGTGCCCGTCTTGTCCAGGCAGACGGTGTCGACGCGGGCGAGGCCCTCGATGGCCGGGAGTTCCTGCACCAGGCACTGCTTGCGGCCGAGGCGGATCACGCCGATCGCGAAGGCCACGGAGGTCAGCAGGACCAGGCCCTCGGGGATCATCGGCACGATGCCGCCGACCGTGTACGCGATCGACTCCTTGAAGTTGTCGTCCTTGACGACCAGCTGGGAGATGATCAGGCCGATGGAGGTGGGGACCATCAGCCACGTCACGTACTTGAGGATCGTGGAGATGCCCGAGCGCAGCTCGGAGTGGACGAGCGTGAAGCGGCTCGCCTCCTCCGCGAGTTGCGCCGCGTACGCCTCGCGGCCCACCTTCGTCGCCGTGAACGCGCCGCCGCCCGCGACCACGAACGAGCCCGACATCAGCTTGTCGCCGGGCTTCTTCAGGACCGGGTCGGCCTCACCGGTGAGCAGCGACTCGTCGACTTCGAGGCTGTCCGCCTCGACCGTCTCGCCGTCGACGACGATCTTGTCGCCGGGGCCCAGCTCCACCAGGTCGCCGAGGACGATCTCGGAGGTGGAGATCTCCGCGGCCACACCGTCGCGCCGCACCGTGGGCTTGGCCTCGCCGATGACCGCGAGGCCGTCGAGGGTCTTCTTGGCGCGCAGTTCCTGGATGATGCCGATGCCCGTGTTGGCGACGATCACGAAGCCGAAGAGGCTGTCCTGGATCGGCGCGACGAAGAGCATGATCACCCAGAGCACGCCGATGATCGCGTTGAAGCGCGTGAAGACGTTGGCGCGGATGATCTCGGTGGTGGACCGGCTGCTGCGGACGGGTACGTCGTTGACCTCGCCGCGGGCGACCCGCTCGGCGACCTCCGCCGCCGTGAGCCCGGTGGCACGTCCCGTGGGGGGCGCCACCGGGTGGACCGGGTCCAGCTCGGCGCCCGCGTCGATATGCGTCATGGCTTCGACGGTACGGGGGGAGTGGGGCGTTCACCCCTTGAGTGCCCGAAAGATCCGACCTCGGTAGGACGGGGTTTGCCCTCAGGTCGTATGCCGTACTGCCGGCGTACTACGCGGCGCCCGGAGCGTCCGCCCGCGCGGCACCCGACGCCTCCGCCGCCGCGCGCTTGAGCGCCGCGTCGCGCCCGCGGACGTACCAGACGCCGATCAGCCCGAGGCCGCCGCCCGCGAGGCACGTCCACACCCACCAGGTGAGGTCGCGGTCGTCGAACCAGCCGTAGAACGGCAGCTGGACGAGGAAGAGGACGAACCAGAGGATCGTGCCGCCCGTGATGGTGGCGACGACGGGGCCCTCCAGGGGCTCCGGCGCCTCGTGCTTGGGGGTCCACTTCGCCATGCCCACCAGCTTAGTCGGGGCTGTCCCCGGCCCCGAGCGCGCTCCCGCTCCCCTTGCGCCACAAGGCTCTACGCGCGGAGATGGCCATTTCTCGCTCATGTATTCATACTGAAACGGCTTCTTAATGGCCAGTTGCTTTCGTACGAAGACACAAGTTCGCGCAAGCCCGGCTCATCCCGTTCAACAGAGGTCATGAGGTCTCGCATGTCCCCCTCGGCCCCCACCCCGGTCGACGCCAAGCAGCCGTCCAACTCCCCGCAGGGGGGCCTGGACGGCTTCTTCAAGATCACGGAGCGGGGCTCGACCCTGGTCAGGGAGATCCGTGGCGGCTTCGCCACGTTCTTCGCGATGGCCTACATCATCGTGCTCAACCCGATCATCCTCGGCAGCGCCAAGGACATGTACGGCCACCAGCTCGACAACAAGCAGCTGGTCACCGCCACCGTGCTGACCGCCGCGTTCACCACGCTGCTCATGGGCGTCATCGGCAACGTCCCGATCGCCCTCGCCGCCGGGCTCGGTGTGAACACCGTGGTCGCCCTGCAGCTCGCGCCGCGGATGTCCTGGCCGGACGCGATGGGCATGGTGGTGCTCGCGGGCTTCGTGGTGATGCTGCTCGTGGCCACCGGGCTGCGGGAGCGCGTGATGAGCGCCGTGCCGCTCGGCCTGCGCAAGGGCATCGCGATCGGCATCGGCCTGTTCATCATGCTGATCGGCCTCGTCGACTCCGGCTTCGTCTCGCGCATCCCGGACGCCGCGCACACCACCGTGCCGCTCCAGCTCGGCGGCGACGGTCACCTCAACGGCTGGCCGGTCCTCGTCTTCGTCCTCGGCGTGCTGCTCACGCTGGTGCTCCTGGTGCGCAAGGTGCCGGGCGCGATCCTGCTCTCGATCGTCGCGATGACGATCCTGGCCATGATCATCCACGCGGCCGCCGATGTGCCGTCCTGGGGTCTGACGACGCCCGAGTGGCCCGGCAACCCGGTCGCGACGCCCGACTTCGGGCTTGTCGGCGAGATCAGCCTGTTCGGCGGCTTCGGCAAGGTCGGCGTCCTGACCGGGATCCTCTTCGTCTTCACCGTGCTGCTCTCGTGCTTCTTCGACGCGATGGGCACGATCATGGGCATCAGCGACGAGGCCCATCTGACCGACGACAAGGGCAACCTGCCCGGCATCAACAAGGTGCTGTTCGTCGACGGCATCGCGGTCGCCGCCGGCGGCGCGTCCTCCTCGTCGGCCACCACCTGCTTCGTGGAGTCCACCGCCGGCGTCGGCGAGGGCGCGCGGACCGGCTTCGCGAACGTCGTCACCGGCGGGCTCTTCGCCGTCGCCCTCTTCCTCACGCCGCTCGCCACGATGGTGCCCTCGCAGGCGGCGACGCCCGCGCTGCTCGCGGTCGGCTTCCTGATCCTGTCCGGCTCGATCGGCCAGATCGACTGGAGCGACTGGACGATCGCGATCCCGGCGTTCGTGACGATGCTGATGATGCCGTTCACGTACTCGATCACGAACGGCATCGGCATGGGCTTCATCGCCTTCACCGTGCTGCGGCTCGCCGCCGGGCGTGGGCGCGAGGTGCCGATCGCGATGTACGCGGTGTCGGCGGTGTTCGCCTTCTACTACCTGATGCCGGCGCTGGACCTCACGTAGGGCCCGCCACCTTGTAGAACTTCTCTGTCTCCTCGACGGACGTCGCGAATCGTTCGTCGAAGTCATCGCGGATGAGCGTCCGGGCCACATAGTCCTGGACGCTCATTCCGCGTTTGGCGGCATGCTGCCGGATCCGGTCGAGCAGAGCGCCGTCTATCCGCAGGCTGAGCACGGTCGATTCCATGTCTGCCAGGGTCGCCGCCCCCTCCCGGGGGACGGCGGGCTTTCCGAATCCAGCTCACTCATACGGGTGACTAAAGGGTTCTGTGTGCCAGATCACGGGCAACCCGGGCACCCTCGTCCCGTAACCCGGTGGTCCTTAGACAGGGTAATGAGTTACTCTAATGAACATGCCGGACCTCTCCCATGGCGACAATGCTGCCGCCGTGAACTCGCTGCGCTCCGCCGTGATGCGCCTGTCCCGTCGACTCAAGCACCAGAGGGTCGACGAGTCGCTGAGCCCCACCGAGATGTCGGTGCTCGGCACCCTCGCCCGCTGCGGCAGCGCGACACCGGGCGAGCTCGCCCGCAAGGAGCATGTGCAGCCGCCGTCGATGACCCGCATCGTCGCGCTCCTGGAGGCCAAGGGCCTGGTCAGGCTCGAACCGCACGCCGAGGACCGCCGCCAGAAGGTGGTGACCCAGACGGAGCGGGCCGAGGCCATGCTCGAGGAGAGCCGGCGCAAGCGGAACGCGTGGCTCGCGAACCTCGCGGCCGACCTCGACGAGGACGAGTGGGAGCGGCTGCGCGCCGCCGCGCCCGTCCTGGAGAAGCTGGCCCACCTCTGACCGTCGTGGGCCCGCGTCGCCCGGTCCACCGCCCGCCGCCCGCCCACCACGTGCCGCCGGACTCCGGTCCGGCGGCTCCTTACCGCCAAGGAGGCGACGTCCTTTGAGTACGGGATCCGGAGCAGACTCCGCCCCCGCACCAATCACCCTCGACAAGACCGCCCACCACAAGACCTCGATGTTCAGCTCCCTGAAGATCCGGAACTACCGGCTCTTCGCCGCCGGAGCCGTCGTCTCCAACACCGGCACCTGGATGGCCCGCATCACCCAGGACTGGCTGGTGCTCAGCCTCACCGGCTCGTCCGCGGCCGTCGGTGTCACGACCGCGATGCAGTTCCTGCCGATGCTGCTCTTCGGCCTGTACGGCGGCGTCATCGCCGACCGCTTCGCCAAGCGGAACCTCCTCTTCGTCACTCAGGGCGCGATGGGTCTCGGCGGCCTGTTCCTGGCCGCGATGACCCTGTCCGGGCACGTCGAGGTCTGGCACGTCTACGTGACGGCGTTCTTCACCGGCCTGGTGACCGTCGTCGACAACCCCACCCGCCAGTCCTTCGTGTCCGAACTCGTCGGCCCCGACCAGCTCCGCAACGCCGTCTCGCTGAACTCCGCGAACTTCCAGTCCGCGCGCCTGGTCGGACCGGCCGTCGCGGGCCTCGTCACGGCCGCGGTCGGCCCCGGCTGGGCGTTCCTCGCCAACGGCCTGTCGTTCCTCGCGCCGATCACCGGCCTGCTCCTGATGCGCGCCGGCGAGCTGACCCGGGGCCCGCTCGCCCCGCGCCGCGGCAAGGGGCAGCTCCGCGAGGGCCTGAACTATGTGTCCCGGCACCCGGAGCTGATCTGGCCCATCGTGCTCATCGGCTTCATCGGCACGTTCGGCTTCAACTTCCCGATCTGGCTGAGCGCGTACGCGGACGACGTCTTCCACGGCGGCTCCGGCATGTACGCGGCATTCACCACGCTGATGGCGGCAGGGTCGCTGATCGGCGCGCTGCTTGCCGCGCGGCGGCGGTCCTCGCGGCTGCGGATGCTCGCGGGCGCGGCGGGGCTTTTCGGTGTGCTGCTCGTCGCGGTCGCCGCGGTGCCGAGCGCGTATGTGTTCGCGGCACTTCTTGTGCCCGTCGGCGCGGTGGGTCTTACGGTCAATGTCACCGCCAACTCCTCCGTGCAGATGGCCACCGATCCCGAGATGCGGGGTCGGGTCATGAGCCTCTTCATGATGGTGTTCGTCGGCGGTACGCCGATGGGCGGGCCGTTGTTCGGGTGGCTTGCCGACGCGTATGGCGTTCGCGTGAGCTTTGCCGTGGGCGGGCTTGTTGTTGCGCTTGCCTCGGTGGGGGTGGGTCTGATGCTTGCGCGGGCCGCGAACTTGCGCTTGAAGGTCGACCTTCGCCGGGGGCGGCAGCATGTCGCGTTCGTCGCGCGGGAGCGGAAGCGGGAACTGGCGCCTGCGGCGTGAGCTGCGGGTCTGTGGGGGCTGGTCGCGCAGTTCCCCGCGCCCCTAAAAACACGGGGCTCGGCCCGCAGGCCGGTCGCCCGAGAGCTGCACGGCTACAGTCGCATCTCCAGAACCTGGCCCGGCCAGGTGCCGTTCTTTTCCGTGAAGGTCTCGGTGCGTACGAAGCCGTTGCTCTCGTAGTACGCGACCAGCTTGCCCTCGTTGCCCGCGTAGCAGTCGACCCGGAGCAGGGAGATGCCCTGTCTCCGGGTCTCGGCCGCGGCGTGGGTGAGGAGGGCGCGGCCCACGCCGCGGCCCGCGAAGCGGGGGTCGGTGGCCAGGTAGTGGACGTACTGCTCGGGCTCCTCCACGGGCGGTATGTACGAGCCGGGGCCGTCGGTGAGCATCAGCATCCCCGCGGCTTCGCCGTCCACCTCGGCGAGCCACGGTGAGCCGTCGGCCACGTACTTCTCGATCGACTCGACGACCTTCGGGTTCCGCGACAGCGGCTGCGTTCCCCACTGGCCCGTGCGGCCCCGGGCGACCAGCCCCTCGACGGCGCTGTCGAGGATGGCGAGGAAGAGGGGGATGTCGGCGGGGCCGCCGGGGCGGATGTGTACGGGGTTGTCGTTCATGGCGGCAGGCTAGTCGCATGAGACTCTTTGCGGCGGTGCTGCCACCCGAGCCGGTTTCGGAGGAACTGGCTCAGTGCGTGGCCGAGTTGAGGAAGCTGCCGGGCGCCGGCTCGGTGCGCTGGATGGCGCGGGAGGACTGGCACTTCACGCTGGCGTTCATGGCGGAGGTGGGTGAGGAGGCCGTGCCTGAGCTGTGCGAGCGCCTGGAGCGGGCGGCGCGGCGTACGCGGCCGTTCCCGCTGCGCCTGCGCGGCGGCGGCCGGTTCGGCGGGCGGGCGCTGTGGGCGGGGGCGGGCGGCGCGGTGGCCGAGCTGAGGATCCTGGCCGGGCGGGCCGACGCGGCCGCGCGGAAGGCCGGCCTCACGATGGAGGAGCACCGCGCCTACCGTCCGCACCTGACGCTCGCCCGGTCGCGGGGCGAGGCGGACTTCCGGCCGTACGTCGAGGCGCTCACCGCGTTCGAGGGCACGCCGTGGACGGTGCCCGAGCTGAGCCTCATACGCAGCAGTCTGCCGACCAGCGGCGTGCCGGGGGAGCGGCCGCGGTACGAGGTCGTGGGGCGGTGGGCGCTGGGAGGCGGCGCGCCCGCGCCGGAGAGGGCCGGTTAACCTCGGTGGTGTGAACCCAAGGACCAGGAACCGGATCATGGCCGGTGTGCTCGTGCTGATGTTCGTCGTGGTGGCGCTGGCGGCGGCGCTCGGGAACTGACGCCAGGCAGTCGCCCACCGAGGCCCGAGGACGCCGCCGCCCGCGCTCACGGGCGTGAACCCGTCGTCACCAGGCGAATGCCTCCGGGGACGGGCCGGGGCCGGGGAAGATCTCGTCGAGCGACAGCAGCACGTCCTCGCTCAGGTCCAGCTCGACGGCGCGCACGGCGGAGTCGAGCTGGTCCGCGGTGCGCGGCCCGACGATCGGTCCCGTGACGCCGGGGCGGGTCAGCAGCCAGGCCAGGGCCACCTCGCCGGGCTTCAGGCCGTGCTTGTCGAGCAGGTCCTCGTACGCCTGGACCTGGGCGCGCGCCGCGGGGTCGGCGAGGGCGGAAGCCGCCCGGCCGGAGGCGCGCCGGCCGCCCTCGACCTGCTTCTTCAGGACGCCGCCGAGCAGCCCGCCGTGCAGCGGTGACCAGGGGATGACGCCGAGGCCGTAGTCCCGCGCGGCCGGCAGGACCTCCATCTCGGCGCGGCGCTCGGCGAGGTTGTACAGGCACTGCTCGGTGACCAGGCCGTAGCTGCCGCGGCGGGCGGCCAGCTCGTTGGCCTGGGCGATCTTGTAGCCGGGGAAGTTGCTGGAGCCCGCGTACAGGATCTTGCCCTGCTGGATCAGTACGTCGACGGCCTGCCAGATCTCCTCGAAGGGAGTGTTCCGGTCGATGTGGTGGAACTGGTAGATGTCGATGTGGTCGGTCTGGAGGCGCCTGAGCGAGGCTTCCACGGAGCGGCGGATGTTGACCGCGGAGAGCTTGTCGTGGTTCGGCCAGGGCGCGGTGCCGTCGGCCGTCATGTTGCCGTACACCTTGGTGGCGAGGACGACCTTGTCGCGCCGGTCGCCGCCCTGCGCGAACCAGGTGCCGATGATCTCCTCGGTGCGGCCCTTGTTCTCGCCCCAGCCGTAGGTGTTGGCGGTGTCGAAGAAGTTGATCCCCGCGCCGAGCGCGGCATCCATGATCCCGTGGCTTTCCGCCTCCCCCGTCTGCGGCCCGAAGTTCATCGTGCCGAGCGTGAGGCGGCTGACTTTGAGTCCTGTGCGGCCGAGTTGTGTGTACTTCATGGGGGTCAGCCAACGGGGTGGAGTGGACTCCAGGCAAGGGGACTTGGGTCAGTCGCGGGGGAACTTGTCGGTCTTGAGGGTGAGGCCGAGGGGGTTGTCCGAGGGGCGGATCACCTCGCCGAAGGCAGCAGTGAGCCGTCGGGCGTAGTCACCCCCTTCGGGGGCCGAGTAGAGGTGACAGCGTGCCGTGCTGGGGTCGACAACCAGGTACAGCGGAATCTTCAGTGTGGCGTAGGCGGTCAGCTTCGGGCCGTAGTCCATGTACGTGGTGGCCTTGCTGACGACTTCGGCGACGAACTCGATGTCCTGGTGGCTCCAGGGTGAGGTCGCGCCCGCTCGGTAGCGGACCACGTCGGGCAGGAAGACGTGCTCCTGCTCCGGCAAGGCGATCCGAAAGGCCCGGACGCCGGACTTCCGCCTGGGGCCCACGCCTAGCTGGGCGGCGAGATCCCGGATGGTCCGAGAGTGGTTCGGCCGCTCCGGCGCGATGATCGCGGAGCCTTCTACGATCTGCGTTCGACAGCCCAGGCGTGCCCAGGACCTCCACCTGAGTGCCTTGTGCAACTCCTCGACTTCGGACACGGTCCTCCCCCTCCGGTGCCGGGACCGCCGCACACGGTCCCGGAGGCACAACGGATCGGGCGGCCGTGGCGTCACGCCCCGCCCAGCCACCCCGCCGCGTCCAGGCGGAAGGCCCCGCCCGCGGGGACGACCGCGCTCAGGTCGGACTCCAGGGCGCGGACGCGGTCCGGGCCGAGGACCTGGGTCCACTCCGCGCGCAGCTCCTCGAAGATCACCGCGGCGCGGGCCAGGGCGTCCAGGCCGTGCGGGGTGAGGCGGACCAGTTTGCGGCGGGCGTCGGCCGGGTCGTCGGCGCGTTCGGCGTAGCCGAGGGCGACGAGGCGGTCGATCGTCTTGCCGGCCGCCTGCTTGGTGACGCCGAGGCGCCGCCCGACCTCGCTCGCACTGGCCCCGGCCACACCGATGGCCTGCATCGCGAAGCCGTGCGCGGGGCGGGCGTCCGGGTGGCCCTGGCGGGCGAGTTCGGCGTGCAGGCGGTCGATGAGGGTGCGGAAGCCCGCGAAGAGGAGGAGGGGGAGCTCGTAGCCCGGGCGGTCCGGGGTTGGTGCCGGTGCCGGTGCCGAGGGCGCGCTTGCCGTCCGGCGAGCGGTGCCACCCTTCCCTTTTTCGACAACCTGGTTTACCTTCTCTTCGTCAACCATGTTGTCCATTTTAGGGGGATGGAATGTTCACCGCACACACCGTGGAGACCGCGCCGGAGGACTCCCGGGCCGCCATGGAGGACGTCGTCCGCGCCTTCGGCGTACTGCCGGACGCCGTCGCGCGGCTCGCCGCCTCGCCCGAACTGCTCACCGGGTTCCTGGAGTTGAGCCAGAAGTTCGAGCGCACGACACTCGACCCGCTCGCCCGCGAGACCGTGATCATGACTGTCGCCGTACGCAACGAGTGCCATGTGTGCGTGACCATCCACACCGCCAAGCTCCGCAAGCTCGGCGCCGACGCGGAGCTCGTCGAGGCGCTCCGAGAGGGCCGGGAGCTGCCCGAGGGGCACGAACGCCTCGAAGGGGCAAGGCAGTTCCCCCTCCGGGTCATCGAGGCCGCGGGCGGCGTGGACGACCGCGACCTGAAGGCGTTCCTGGGGCACGGCTTCACCGAGCGGAACGCGCTGGAGGTGGTCATGGGCATCGGCGCGTACACGATGTCGACGCTCGCGAACCGCCTCACGCGAGCGGCCTGACCCGGGGGGAGGTCCCCTGGACCAGGCCGCCGAGGCCCCGGGATCAGCCCAGGGACGCCCACTGCTTCCAGTAGGCCGCGTCGCCGAACGCGACCCGGTTGGCGAACGTCCCGGTCCCGTTGCCCGCGTTGAGCCACAGGCGGTCGCCGGTGTCGCGCGAGACGAGATCGTGCTTGCCGTCGCCGTTGACGTCACCTGCGCCGACGACGTCCTTGTAGGAGCCGCCCCAGTCCTTGAAGACCCGCACCCGGTCCTTCAACTTGCCGGTGCGCAGGCCGTCGTAGCGCCACAGGTCGCCGGACTTGTCCAGGGCGAGCACGTCGCCGAGGCCGTCGCCATTGAGGTCGCCCGCGCCTATGACGCGCTTGTAGCCGGTCCAGGAGGAGCGGATCTTCACGCGCGGCTTGAAGGCGCCCGCGCCGTCGGTGCCGTCGTGGGCGTACAGGTACACGTCACCCGTGGCCTTGTCCCGGGCCAGCAGGTCCGGGCGGCCGTCGCCCGTCTGGTCGCCGCTCGCGAGCAGCGTGTCGTAGCGGCTCCAGTCGCGGGCGAGGCGCTGGTGCGGGGAGTCCGGCGCGGGCAGGCCGCCGCACACCGGGGTGTAGAGGCGGGCCTCGCCGCCGGGGAGGCGCACGATCAGGTCGTTGCAGCGGTCGCCGTCGGCGTCGCCGAACGGCACGACGCGCGTCTTCTCGTCCCACGGCGAGGCGTAGAAGGTGGTCGTCGGGTTGGTGGCGTCCCCGGTGTACAGCTTCATCGAGTCGCTGAGCGACAGGCCCACGACGTCCGCGCGGGCGTCGTCGGCGTAGTCGTGCCACTTCGGCTTCGCGCGGGTGCCCGTGGTCGCGGTGTACGCGGCGGGGGCGGCGCCCGGCGCCGACTGCGCCCACACCGCCACCGGGCGGCCCTGGGCGTCGGCGGCCACGAGGCCCGCGCTCCGGGCGTCCCTCAGCTGGGCGCTGAGCGTGCGCGGCTTGGCCGGGTCGCCGTCCTCGACGGTCTGCGCGACGAAGTCCTCGCGGACGGTGCGGCCGAGTTCGAAGCGCTTCTGCGTGTACGTGACGACGACGGCCCCGTTCGGCGTGGCTGCCGCGCTCAGCGAGTCGGCGTCGACGTACGAGGCGAGCTTGCGGGCCGCGCCCCAACTGCCGCGCGACGCGGGCCGGGTGGCGACGCCCGCGGTGCCGGAACCCGTCATGCCGACGGCCGTGACGTCGCCGTTCGGGGCCGTGAGGAGCTCGGCGGGCGCGTACTGCCGCGCGCCGACCCCGGCCTGCTCCGGCTGCCCCCACTCGGCCGCCCCGGCGGCCTTGCGCGCGTAGGCGCCGCCGGACAGCAGGTGGAAGCCGCCCCGCGGGTGGGCGGCCAGCGCGACCTGCTTCGGGCGCTCGCCGAGCAGCGGCAGATCGCGCGGCGCGGTCCAGGAGGAGCCGGCCGCGGCGGACTTCTCCAGGTACTTGTAGTGCCACTTGTACGCGGACGGGTCCGGGTCGACGCCGTCGCCGGTGTAGTGGCTGTTGCCGCCCCAGATCACGCCGACGGTGCCCGCCTCGTCGACGGCCACGCGCAGGTCCCACAGCACGTACTGGTAGACGTTGTCGTCGCGGACGATCGGGTCGGGGAGCCGGTCGAGGGTGCGCGGCGCGGACCAGTCGGCGTTCGGCCCGGGCCGCTCGACGACGGTCAGGCGGTGCTCCTGGTCCATCCACGCCACGGCTTGGTGGCCCTTGGAGTTGGCGGCGAGCGTGGTCAGCTGCGTGCGCCGGTGCGCCCGGTCGCCCGCGAGCGTGCCGGTCGTGACGTCCTCGGCGGGCCCGAAGGCGGTGCCGTCCGGCGCGAGGCTGGACAGCTTCAGGGTGCGCTGCCCGTCGTCGGCGGCCGTCCACGAGAGCAGGGAGAGCGCGCCGTCGTCGGTGCGCTGGAGCGTGGCGCCGCCGGGCGCGGGCGCGGCGGGTCCCCAGGTGGTGCTGCCCGCGGGGCGTACCGCGAGCACGGTCCTGCCGTCCTGCGTGAAGAGACCGGCGAGGGTGCCGCCGCGCGTCGACTTCAGGTCGACGACGGCGGTGACGCCGGGCAGTTCCTTCGGGGCGGCCCACGGACCGAGGCCGACCGGGACGGCGGTGGCGCCGGCGGCCGGGAGTGCGGGCACGGTGGCGGTGGCCGCCTGGGCGTACGACGTGGCGGCACCGAGTGCGAGCACGACGACGAGCGCGCTCCCGAGGAGCGCGCGAGAGTGCGGCGTCATGTCAGCCCGCCGTCCGTCGTACTCACTGTCGTCCCGGCGATGGCGGCCGCGCGGACGGCGGCCGTGGTGAGCGCTCTTCGGCGCATGTGGTCCCCCCACTTCCCATGGCGGGCCGGGCGGACCCGAAGGCCGGGCCCGCCCGGAACAGCCGCCAAAAGATCAAATCCAGCCAGATGATAAGCGCGGGCGGGAGGGAACGCTCACGTCCGTTTCTTTCCGTACATGAGGCGCCGCAGCAGTGTCTCCGCGGGGCCGCGCAGCCCCCGCAGCTCCAGGGCGTACGCGCCCGCGACCGTCACCAGCCACACCCCCACCGCCACGAGCACCATGCTCGCGCTGGTCAGGTGCTCGCCGAGGCCGAGCCCCCAGGCCGCGAGGAGCGGCGCGAACAGGAGCGAGTGGGTGAGGTAGCAGGACAGGGACCGTTTGCCGACCGCCGTGACGGCCGTGATCGCCTTCGTGCCCCTGCGGTCCGGCCGCCGCGTCCACCAGTGGGCGAACAGCGCGACCAGGGCGACGTAGCCGAGTCCGGCGGCGTTGCCCGTGATGTCGCGCAGGAGGGTGAGCGCGCCCGTCTCGCTCTGCGCGTCGGCCGGTACGTCGATCGCCCCGGCGTGGGCGAGGGCCGAGGGCAGCGCGCCGAGCCAGCCCACCGCGACGCCGAGCACCGCCGTGCGGCGGAGCAGGGGGAGGTGGCGGCCCGGCTCCTCCAGGACGCGGCGCCGGGCCGCCCAGAAGCCCAGCAGGAAGATGACGCAGCCGCCGGAGATCAGCGTCAGCGGCGCGAAGCCCATCAGGAACAGGCTGGTGCCCATGCGGGTGCCCGCCGCCGCGAGCCAGCTCTCCTCGCCCGCCCCGAACGCCTCGCCGCTCGGGTCGGCGCCCGCGTCCCCCAGCGAGCCCAACTCGCCCTGGAGCGCGGCCGTGACCACGGGCTGCGCCGTCGTCACGACGAGCAGCGTCGCCGCGATCCCGATCCACCACTTCAGCGCGCGGTCGCCGCGCCGCAGGAACAGCCAGCCCAGGGCCAGGCTCATCAGCCCGTAGTAGGCGATGATGTCGCCCGCCATCAGCAGGCACGCGTGCGCGAAGCCGATGACGATCATCCACAGGCTGCGCCTGCGCAGCAGCGTGGTCGCCTTCCGCCCGGAAGTGCCGCCCGCCGTCTGGCGCAGGTACATCTGCGTCATGCCGTAGCCGAAGAGGAACGCGAACAGCGGGTAGATGCGCAGGTCCAGGCCCACGATCATGGCGAACTGGACCGTGTGGTCCAGCCACGATCCGTTCACCGGCTGCCAGCCGGACGGGCCGTAGTCGGAGTTCCACAGGTGGAAGGCCGTGTTGGACATCGCGATGAACAGGAGCATGAGCCCACGCCCGAGGTCCGGCGCGAGGGCGCGCTCGGCGGCGCGGATTCCGGTGGGGCGGGGGGCCGCTTCGCGGGGTGTGTCGTGTGTTGTGCCGGTGTCGACCGTCATGCGAATGACGCTATGGAGGCCGCCCGGGGGCGGGGATCCGCCTTGAGGCTATGGGCGGCTGCCCAAAGGCGAGAGCGGCGCGAGGAAGGCGGTCCAGGTGGCCCGCTCTATGGTGACGGTCGGACCGTCGGGGGTCTTTGAGTCGCGTATGTGGACAGCAACGGTGCTGCGGGCTACTTCCAGACACTCCCCGCCTTGGCTGCCGCTGTAGCTGCTCTTGAACCAGTTCAGGTCGGTGCTCATTGGGCCAGTGCCACCTGTTCGATGAGTTTGGCGGACTCTTCGGGGCTGAGAGCCTGAGCTCGCAGAATGCCATACCGTGCGAACAGGTTTCCCAGCTCGGGGTGTTCGCTGACGAAGTAGCCGCCGCTTGGCCCCTCGACGTACGCGAGGTGGTCGCGCTCGGCGGTCTCCAGCAGAATCATCGGTCCGTCCAACCCGGCGTGTACCTGCCTGTCGTGCGGCATCACCTGGATCTCGACATTGCGCCTGCGGCCGACCTCGAGCAGATTCTCCAACTGCCCTTTGAGGGCCTCTCGGCCGCCGAGCGGGCGGGTGAGCGTGGCCTCTTCCAGTACGAAGCCGACTACTGGCGCGGGCTTGCGGCGCAGGATGTGCTGACGCTCCAACCGAGCCGCTACACGGACCTCGATCTCATCGTCCTCCAGGGGAGGGCAGTGGGCGCCGAAGATCGCCCGCGCGTATGCCTCGGTCTGTAGCAGGCCCGAGATCACATGGTTCGCGTACATGTAGATGCCGACTGCCTTCGCCTCCTCGTCGGCGTAGTCCTCGAACCATGAAGGGAAACGGCTGACCTTCAAGTTCACGCCCGCAGCGAGAAGTGCACCTTGTGCACCCAACACATCATCCGCGATCTTCACGAACTGCCCCTTGGGCGGCCGCTCGCCCCGCTCCACCATGGCCACTTGGGACTTGGAGTACTTCACGTACGCCCCGAGGCCGTCCTGGGTCATACCGGCCCGCTCGCGGAAGAAGCGCAGCAACGCGCCGAACATCTTGAGGTTCCCCGAACCTCGTTCACCGGAGTGCACAGCGTCCTCCTCAGGTGCACAACAGAGCACAGCCCCTACGAGCCTCTGGTCACAGTATGTGAGCGTCCGTAACCATTTGTTGCATGAACCTGGAAACTCCCCCCACCCTCCTCGCTCACCCCTGGATCCCGGCCACCGGCCACGCCCTGCGGCACACGGGCATCCACTTCGACGCGATCCGCGTCCCCGGCGCGCTGGGCGACCAAGTCGCGTACGAACTCATCCAGTTCGCGGACTTCGAGGCGGGCCCGATCGTGCGCGAGGTCACGGGCGGCCGGAACATGTACTTCCTGCTCAGGCCGGGCACCGCCGCGCTGCACGTGTGGCGGGGCGGCGCGCGGGCGCTGGGCCGCGACGGCAGGGGCGTGGCGTTCGTCGGCGTACCGGCCCTGGAGGGCAACACCTGGCCGCTGGACTGGCGGTCGTTGCCGACGCGGGAAGTCCCGTTCGTGGAGGGGGAGTTGCTGCGACAGATGGTGGAGCGGGTGTTGACGACGGTACGGTGACCCCGCAATCACGCTCTGTGCAGCTGCGCGCAGGCTTCGCACGTCGCCTCACGCGTGAGGGGGTCAGCCCGGGGTGCTGTCGGTTGCCTGACGACGGAGGGCTTCCGCTTCTTCGGTGCGGCC
>NZ_AOPZ01000036.1 GCF_000414115.1 Streptomyces aurantiacus JA 4570 | reverse complement strand
GGTCGCACCACGGGCACCCGCGAGCGGCGGCCGGGCGCCCGTCACGGCGCGCCCTCCACCGCCGGGGCCGACGGCTCCGGCACCGGCGCCCCCACATGCACGCACGCCGCGCTGTGCTCCGCTCCCGCCGCGCGCAGCGACTGGTCCTCCGTCGCGCAGACGTCGAGGGCCACCGGACAGCGCGGGTGGAACGTGCAGCCGGACGGCAGCGCCGAGGGGTCCGGCGGATCGCCGGGCAGGCCGCGCGGCGCGAACCGCGAGGACGGGTCCCCGATGCGCGGGAACGCGGCCGACAGGGCCTTGCCGTACGGGTGCTGCGCCCGCTCGTACACGTCCTCGGCCGGACCTTCCTCGACGACGCGGCCCGCGTACATCACCGCGAGCCGGTCGCAGGTGTCGGACAGGACCGCCAGGTCGTGGCTGATCATGATCAGGCCCAGATCCTGCTCGGCCACCAGCTGCTCGATGAGGCGCAGGATCTGCGCCTGGATCATGACGTCGAGCGCGGTCGTCGGCTCGTCGGCGATGATCAGGCGCGGATCGCAGGCGAGGGCCATCGCGATCATCACGCGCTGCCGCTGCCCGCCGGACAGCTCGTGCGGGTAGGCGTCCGCGCGGGCGCCCGGCAGACCCACGTGTTCGAGCAGCTCACGGGCCTTCTTCTTGGCGCCCGCGGGGGTCGCCTTCTTGTGCAGCAGGATGGGCTCGGCGATCTGGTCGCCGATGCGGTGCACCGCGTTCAGGGAGTGCATGGCGCCCTGGAACACGATGGACGCGCCCGCCCAGCGCACCGCCCGCACCCGGCCCCACTTCATGGCGAGCACGTCCTCGCCGTCGAGCAGGATCTCGCCGGTCACCTTCGTCCCCGCGGGCAGCAGCCGCAGCAGCGCGAGGGCCAGCGTGGACTTGCCGCAGCCCGACTCGCCGGCCACGCCCAGCTTCTGCCCGGCGTCCACGGCGAGGTCGACACCGCGGACGGCGGCGGCCCCGGAGGCGTACGTCACGTGGAGGTTCCGTACGTCGAGCAGGCGCCCCGCGGCCTCGGGCGCGGCGGTCGTGGTCACGGTCGTCTCGGCGGTCAACGGGACACTCCCAGCCTGGGGTTGAGCACGGACTCCACGGCCCGCCCGCACAGCGTGAACGCGAGCGCGACCACGGCGATCGCGATGCCGGGCGGCGCCAGGTACCACCAGTCGCCCGCGCTGACCGCGCCCGCCTCGCGGGCGTCCTGGAGCAGCCCGCCCCAGGAGACGACCGTCGGATCGCCGAGTCCGAGGAAGGCCAGCGTCGCCTCGGTGAGGATCGCGCTGGAGATGACGAGCGTGGTCTGCGCGAGGACCAGCGGCATGACGTTCGGAAGGACGTGCCGGGCCATGATGTGGCCGTGGCCGCCGCCGAGCGCCTGCGCCCGCTCGATGTAGGGGCGGGACTCCACGGCGAGGGTCTGCGCGCGCACCAGGCGGGCCGTGGTCGGCCAGGTCGTCACGCCGATCGCCAGGACGATCGTCCAGATGGAGCGGTCCATCACGGAGGCGAGGGCGATCGCGAGGACCAGCGTCGGCATCACCAGGAACCAGTCCGTGACCCGCATGATGACGGTCGCGTACCAGCCCCTGAAGTGGCCCGCCGTGATCCCCACGACCGTGCCGATGGCCACCGACAGGAAGGCCGCGAGCAGCCCGACCGTCAGCGAGATCCGCGCGCCCCACACGAGGAGTGCAAGAAGGTCGCGCCCGAACTGGTCGGTGCCCAGCGGGAATTCGGTGCTCGGCGACTGCATCGCCTCGCCCGGTGCCTCCGTCACGCTCTGCGCGTCGGAGCCGACGAGCAGCGGTGCGAACAGCGCGGCCAGGGCGATGAGGACCAGTGCGGCGAGGCCGAAGACCCCAGCCCGGTGCGTGCGGTACTCCCGCCAGAAGCGGGCCGCGGAGTGCCGCCTGCGCGTCCAGGCGAGGGCGCGCGGGCTCTTCGCCTCCTTCGGGAGCCGTGGTTCTCGTGTGTTCTCGGGTTCCTGCGGTGCGGGAACGTCGGCTGTCTCGGCAGTCATCGGCCCACCCTGGGATCGAGCAGCGGATAGATCACGTCGGCCACCGTGTTCATCAGGATCACCGCCGTCGCGAAGACGAAGAACAGCCCCTGCACCAGCGGCAGGTCCGGCACGCTCAGCGCCTGGTAGAAGAGGCCGCCGAGCCCCGGCCAGGAGAACACCGTCTCGACCAGGATGGCGCCCGCGACCACCGTGCCCAGGTTCACGAACATCAGCGTCACGGTGGGCAGCAGGGCGTTCGGCACGGCATGCCGCCGCCGCACCAGGTCGTCCCGGAGCCCCTTGGCCCGGGCGGTCGTCAGGTAGTCGCTCCCCATCTCGTCGAGCAGCGACGACCGCATGACGAGCAGCGTCTGCGCGTAGCCGACGGCCACGAGCGTGATCACCGGCAGGATCATGTGGTGGGCGACGTCCATGACGTACGCGAATCCGCTCTCGTCACCGCTCTCCATGCCGCCCGTCGGGAAGAGACCGGGCAGCGGCCCCGCCCCCACCGAGAAGGTGATGATGAGCAGCAGCCCGAGCCAGAACGACGGCACCGAGTACAGGGTCAGGGCGAGCCCGGTGTGGAAGCGGTCGCCGATGCGCCCGTTGCGCCAGGCCGTGCGCGTGCCGAGCCAGATCCCGATGAGCGTATACAAGATGTACGCCGTGCCGGTGAGCCACAGCGTCGGGCCGATCGCCTCGGTGATCTTGTCCATGACGGGCGTGTGGAACTGGTACGACGTGCCGAAGTCCCCGGTGAGGACATTGCCGCAGTAGTCCGTGAACTGCTGCCACACCGGATCGTCCAGACCGAACTCCGCACGCATGGCGGCCAGTTGCTCGCTCGACACCCGCCGCCCGCCGGTCATCTGCTTCACCGGGTCGCCCGGGATCAGCCGGAACAGGAAGAAGCTCGTCACGAGGACGGCGAACATCGAGACGAGCGCGCCGCCGAGCTTGCCCGCGACGTACTGGAGGTAGGCGGTCGTGTTGCGCGCCCGGGGGCCGCGGCCCCGCGGACCGGCCTGCTCGGCCGGTCCGCCGGGAGCCGCGCCCTTGGCTTCGGCTTCGGCGGCCAGGATGGCTGCCGGATTGCTGTCTGCAGCGGTCATGCGTTACTCGCGGTCCTCTGCGGTTGAGCGGCGGCGCAGGGCGATCAGGGCTCCGCCGCCGGCGAGCACCACCGCGGCGACGGCGATACCGATGATGACACCGGTCGAGCTGCCACCATCGGAAGAACTCTTCCCACTCGCCGGTACCGCCGACCACCAACTCCAATAGCCGTCCTGACCGTAGATGTTGCCCGCGGCCGACGGCATGGTGGTGAGCGACTTGATCTGGTCCGTGCGATACGCCTCGACGGCGTTCGGGTACGCGATGACGTTCATGTAGCCCGAGTCGTACAGCCACGACTGCATCTGCTTGACCAGCTCGGCGCGTTTGGCCGGGTCGTACTCGGCGAGCTGCTTCTCGTACAGTTCGTCGAACTTCTTGTCGCAGATGAAGTTGTCCGTCGCGGCGCTCTCCTTGGCCTTCTCGGGCAGCGCGGCGCAGGTGTGGATGCCGAGGACGAAGTCGGGGTCGGGATTGACGGACCAGCCGTCGAAGGCGAGGTCGTACTCGCCCGCGTACCAGGGCACGGACACGTCATCGAGGCAATTGACCTTGAGGCCGATGCCGAGATCCCCCCACCATTCCTTCAGATACTTGCCGACGGCCTTGTCATTGGGATCCGTGGCATGGCACAGAATCCGGAAGTCGAGCGGCTTGCCGTCCTTGCCGACGCGCTTGCCGCCCTTCTTCTTGTATCCCGCCTCGTCGAGGAGCCGCGCCGCCCGCTTCGGGTCGTACTTCAGCTCCTGCTCGGCGGACGGCTTCCAGGTGTAGTCGGAGAAGCGCGGCGGAATGTACCCGGCGCCCTCCACCGCGTTCCCCTGGAACACCTTGTCGACGATCGTCTTCCTGTCCACGGAGAGGAAGAGCGCCTGGCGGACCCGCTTGTCGAGCAGCGCGGGGTGGCCGTCGCCGAACTTCTTGCCGTCCTGGGTGCGGGCCCCCGGGTTGGTGGCGATGGCGAAGAACCGGCGGCCCGGGCCGTTGTTCACCTTGATGTCCGGCTCGCCCTTGAGGCCGTTCGCCTGAGCGGGCGTCAGCGCGGGCTGGCCCGCGACGAAGGACACCTCGCCCTTCCTGAGCGCCGCGACCGCGGCGTCCTGGTCCTTGTACGTCTTGAAGACCAGCTCGTCGAACTTCGGCGCGCCGCGCCAGAAATTCTTGTTGGCCTTCAGCTTCACGTACTGGTCGACCTTGAAGTCGGAGAGAATGAAAGGACCGTTCCCGACGACCGGGAAATCCTTGTCGTTGTTGAACTTGGAGATGTCGTCGACCTTCTCCCAGACATGCTTGGGAACGATCGGGACATCGAGCGCCGCCATGGTCGACTGCGGCTTCTTGAGCTCGATGACGAGCTTGGTGGGGGAGGGGGCCGTCACCTTCTTGAAATTGGTGACGAAGTTGGAGTTCGAGGTGGCCGTGCCCTCCTTGGACATGATTTTGTTGAACGTCCAGGCGGCGTCCTCGGCCGTCGCCTTCTTCCCGTCCGACCACTTGGAATTCGACCGGATGGTGTACGTCCAGGTGAGCTTGTCCGCCGACGGCTCCCACTTGGTGGCGAACGCCGGGACCGCGTGATTGTCCTTGGCGTCGTAGTTCGTGAGGTACTCGTACGTCAGCCGGTGGATGCTGGTGCTGAGCAGACGCTGCGCGACGAACGGGCTGAGCGAGTCGACACTCTGCGCCACCGCGACGGTGAGGGTCTTCTTGCCGTCGTCCTTGGCCTGCGCCGGCCTGGCATCCGCCTGCTGCGGCGCCGGGTTGAGGGGGGTCGCCAGGCCCCCGGTGAGCGTGAGGGCGGCGGCCGCGGCGGCGACGAGGAGGCCGCGGGGGCGGAGGCCGCGGGGGCGGCGGGAGCGGGGCTTCCCCGCGGGGGCCGCTGATGATGACCGTGTTCTGCCGTGCTGATCTTGTGTGTCCATGGATCGCTGACCTCGCGTCATCGCTTGCGCAGAGATGGCTGGTTACGGCTACGTGATCAAGGAACGTCGGTTGGGTTGATGTGTGTGTATCAGCGCCGGTCATCGCGCGTCAACGGCCGGTGAACCCCATGTGGCCTGCGGAAATAACGAGTTGACCGGGATTTCACCCGCATTGGTCAAGACCACTGACGCCGCGCTGGTCGGGGGGTGGCAGTTGGACCCGCCCGCCCTGGCCATGTGGGGGGGCGCGGCAACACGAAGGGCCCGCACCAGAGGTGGCGCGGGCCCTTATTGGCTGACGGCAGTCGCTACTGCTGGGGCGGCTGAGCCGGGGCCTCCGGCGCTCCGCCGACCGGCGGCACCCCCTGCCCGGGCGCCGGGTAACCGTAACCGGGAGCCTGCCCCGGCTGGGCCGGCTGCCAGCCCTGCCCAGGCATGGGCGGAGCCACCCGGGGCGGCGGATTGCCGTCCGACGTCCACAGCCCCTGAGCCTGCTGCGCCCGCACGAAGTCCTCGGCCACCATCGCCGAAAGATTGAAGTACGCCTCACGCACCTTCGGCCGCATCATGTCCAGATTGACCTCGGCCCCGGCGGCCAGATGCTCGTCGAAGGGCACGACCACCACCCCCCGGCACCGCGTCTCGAAGTGCGACACGATGTCCTCCACCTTGATCATCTTCCCGGTCTCCCGCACTCCGGAGATGACGGTGAGGGACCGCGACACGAGATCCGCGTACCCGTGCGCGGACAGCCAGTCGAGCGTCGTGGAGGCGCTGCTCGCCCCGTCCACGGACGGCGTGGAGATGATGATGAGCTGGTCGGCGAGGTCGAGGACCCCGCGCATCGCGCTGTAGAGCAGCCCGGTCCCGGAGTCGGTGAGGATGATCGGGTACTGCTTGCCCAGTACGTCGATCGCGCGCCGGTAGTCCTCGTCGTTGAACGTCGTGGACACGGCCGGGTCGACGTCGTTGGCGATGATCTCGAGCCCGGACGGCGCCTGCGAGGTGAAGCGCCGGATGTCCATGTACGAGTTGAGGTACGGAATCGCCTGCACCAGGTCGCGGATGGTCGCCCCGGTCTCGCGCCGCACGCGCCGCCCGAGCGTACCGGCGTCCGGGTTGGCGTCGATGGCGAGGATCTTGTCCTGCCGCTCGCTGGCCAGCGTCGAGCCGAGCGCGGTGGTCGTGGTCGTCTTGCCGACGCCGCCCTTGAGCGAGATGACGGCGATCCGGTAGCAGGACAGGACGGGCGTACGGATCAGCTCCAGCTTCCGCTGCCGCTCGGCCTCCTCCTTCTTGCCCCCGATCTTGAACCGCGATCCGCCGACCGGCCGGTGGCTCTTCGCCTTCTGCTTCTTGTTGTTGAGCAGCCGGTCGGAGGACAGCTCGACGGCGGCGGTGTACCCGAGCGGCGCGCCCGGGTTGGTCCGCTCCCGCTGGTCGTGCTGCACGGGCTGCGGCCAGGCGGCTCCCGTACGCGGGTCGACGGGCGCCGGCTGGGCGGCGGGCTGCCCCTGCGGGTACGGCTGCTGACCCCCCGGGTGCGCCTGCGGTTGCGCCGGGGGCTGGGGCTGACCCTGCTGGGGGACTTGCTGGGCGGGCGGCAGGGGCTGGCCCTGCGGCTGAGCGGCCTGCGCCTGCTGCTGGTCCTGCGGCTGCACCGGCTGGGCGGGCGGCAGCGGTTGCTGGCCCTGCGGCGGCTGGTGGCTCTGCGGCTGCGGGAACTGCCCTTGCTGCGGGAACGGTCCCTGCTGCGGGAACGGCCCCTGCTGGAAGGGCTGTTGCGGCTGCCCCTGGGCCTGAGCGGGCTGCTGCTGGTACGGCCCCGGCGCCTGCTGCGGCACCTGCGGCTGGTGCGTCTGGCCGTACTGGCCCTGCTGCGGCAACTGGGGCTGGGCCTGCGGCTGCGGCTGGGCCTGCGGCTGTGCGGTCTGCTGCGGCGGTACGGGGGCGGAGGGCGGGGGAGCCTGCTGTGCTTCGGGGGCCGGGGCCGGGGCCGGGGTGGGGGCCGGAGGCATGGCTGCCTGCGGCTGCGCGACGGGCGGGGCGGGCGGCTGTGGCTGCTGCTGCGAAGCCTGGGGGAATCCGTAACTCCCCTGCGGGGCGGGAGCGTTGGGCGTACCCGAGGCGGCGGCCGGGCCAGGGGCGGGGAACCCGTACCCGCTCTGCGGGGGAGCGGGTGCCTCTGCGGCCGGGGCGGCCGCGGGCGGCTGCGCGGTGGGCGTGACGGGACCGGTCGGCGTGGACCAGGCATGCGGGGCCGGCGGCTGCGGCGCGGGATCCTGTGCCGCCGGTTCCTGCTGAACGGGTGCCTGCGGCTCGACGGGCTGCTGGTCCTGTGGGGCAGCGGCGGCCTGCGTCGGCACGGGCCACTGGGGGGCGGAGGTCGGCGCGGCGGGCTGGAAGGCGGGCGGCAACGGCGGAAGCCCGCTGTCCGGTGCGGGCGGCGGGGTCCACGCGGGCGGGGCGGAATCCTGTACGTCATCGGCGTCGACGGCTGCGTCGGGCTCGGGCGCGGGCGCGGACTTGGTCTCCACCTCGACCTCGGCCTCGGGGGCGGAGGTGACCTCAGGGGACGACGTCACGTCGGCAGACGTACCCTCGCCTTCGCCGTCGCCCTCACGCTCATCCGAGTCCTCGACGTCGGAGCTGACTTTGGACTGGGGATCAGCACTGTCAGACCGAGGATCAGCGCCAAAGGAAGCGTCGACGAGCGAGTCGGCATCCGCCTCACCGGCTTCACCGGCTTCACCGGCTTCACCGGCTTCACCGGCTTCACCGGCTACATCGACTTCGCCGACACCGTCGCCCTGGCTGTCCGCCTCGTCTTCCGAAGGCACAGCCGAACCGTCGACGGACGCACTCTCGGCGTCCTGGCCCGCCTGGGCCTCGCCAGCACCGTCCTCGTCACCGGACGCGTCACGTTCACCCGACGCATCACGTTCACCGGCCGCGTCACGCTCGGCCATCTCACGCCGGAGGGCGGCGGGGGAGAAGCGCATGGTGGCGCCGCTCTCCAGGTCGCCCCCGCCGAGGCTCTCGGCGGCGGGGGCGGGCTCCTCGCTGCTCCCGGCCCCCACATCACGTACAGGAACAGAGGAGGCGGCGCCGGCGACGGCACCGCTCCAGTCGGCGGCACCGCCGGACGCGGGAGGCGTGGCGGGCGGAGCGGTCGGAGCCGGCGCGGTGGGCGGCATCAGCGGGGCGGGCGGGGTGAGCGGCCGGCCCGTGGGCGGCGGCGCGGGCTGGAACCCACTGCCGACGGGAAGCTTGGGCACGGCGGTGACCGAAGCACCGGGAGCGGCGTCCGCCCCGGCAGAAGCCCCGAACTCGCCGGAATCCGCACCCGTCCCGGGCGCAGAGCCCGTACCCGTACCCATGTCGGAGCCGGAGCCGGAGCCGGAGTCAACAGCAGCCGCAGACGAAGAAGCGGACGAAGAAGCGGGCGGAGTGGAGGGAGTCTCCCCCGCGCTGCCGGACGCGTTCTGCGTGTACCAGGCGGGAGGGGCGTAATCGATGGTGAACTCGCCCGTTGTCTCGGCAGCGGACTCCGCGTCGGACTGATCGTCGACGGGTGTGTCCCAGCCGCCGCGGATCTTGTCCCGATCGCTGTTCACAATGCCTCCTGGTGTGGTCGAGCACGCTCGTGCCGTGGTGGGGGGCGACCGTTCCTGTCGTCCGATCCGCCTGGCTCTCCCCGTGTGCGGGACGCGCACACCCCCCTCGCGGGTTCTGACGTCGCGCCCAGTCCCAGCCTAATCACCAAAAGCACGAGCACGGCAGGCCAGTCCACCGCACGTTCGCAGTCCCTTGCGCCACCTCCCACTCAAGCCCGGCCAACCCACCCCAATCCCCCTGGAACAAACAGGCCATCCACCCCAAAACCCCCGAAGCGCCCCCGAAATCCGTTCAGTCCATCCGCCGAGCGGCCCCCAGCAACCCGTTCTCCGCGTCGGTGGCCCGAGTCATCACGTACTGCCGGTCGCGTTCGGCGCACCACAGCGTCACGCCGTCGGCGAGCGTCGGCAGCGACTCCACGTCCCCGCGGGGCAGCCCGAGCAGGCGCCCGACCTGCGTCGCCTCGTCGGGCGATACGCGCTGCACCCCCACGAGCCGCGCCTGTCGGACGAGCCGGGGCGCCACGGGGCTCAGATACGGCAACAGCGTCAGCACGGACTGCCACGCGCCGGACACCACCCGCCCCCTGGGCGGCCGCATCCCGCAGTCCCGCACCACCAGCACCGGACTCCCGGCCGAGGCCCCCAGCGGCGGCACCCGTCCCACGTCGTGCACGGACATGCCTGCCGGTCCGACCCCGAGGGCCCCTACGAGCTGCGCCCAGGACTCGGCCCGCCCGGTCTCGACGGCGACCCGGGCCCCGGTGGCGGCCGCCCGCAGGGCGATGACCTGCGCGGTCCAGAGCCCGCCGATGAGCAGCACGTCATAGGGGGTGGGCCGGTTGAACCCGAGCACCGCGGGGTGGCTCTGCGCGTCCACACCGACGACCACACCGTCGTCTCCTATGGGCAGGGCGAGCGCGTCCACCTGCTCGGCCGACAGAGCGTGATGGCCATGGCGTGGCCCGGGCAGCCCGAATCCTCCCCGCAGGGCGGCACGAAGCCCCGCGGCCGCGGCTGGCAGCGGCGACGCGGGACTTGAGCCGGAGCCGGAGCCGGAGCCGGTGCCGGAGTCGGAGCCTGGCGTGGTCGACGTCGTGGCCATCAGCGAGTCCCCCCGAGCGGCAGAGTGGCGAGCATTCCGGGAAGCTGTTCGTGGTCGAGCCGGACTAGTCCGGTCCCTGCCTGCCGGGCGCCCCGCTCCAACGCGTCCCGCGCTGCGGCCAGTTCGGGGTCGCTGCGCCCCGTCACCCGTACATGGCCACGTATCGAGACCTCTTGATGACCGTCACGCCTCAACGTGAGGCTGAAGGTGGTCGCGAGGGTCGGAACGGCGGTGAGGAAGGTGACGAGCTGAGGCAGCGCCGGGCCGCTCGAACCTCCCAACTGCGGCCAGCGCCGCACCCAGTAGGTCGTGTGCCGGCGGTTGTCGCAGCGCCAGGAGCGCGTGGACTCCTCCGTCCTCCGCTGCGGCACGTCGTCGCGGCCGGACTGCGCCGTCACCAGTGGATTGGCGCAGGCCGAGGTCGCGAGGGCGGCGGTGAGCTCCTGTTCGCTCAGGACCGTGGCCCGAAAGCCCTGGCCCGCCAGTCGGCTCGCCAGATGGTCCACGGCCCGCATCAGGCACTTCCGCGCTCCGCCGAGCCCACCGCCACGAGCCTCCACGGCCTCGGGGCACAGCTCGGGGTCCAGCTTCAAGGCGATCCATGTGATGCGCACCGCCGGCGCGCCCGTCTGCGCCTGCAGGGGTGCGTAGTTGCTGACGGCCACGGACTGCTGGGGGAGATGCAGGGCGGGCGCGGGCTGGGTGTGCAGCACGATCTGGGCCGACTCGAGCCGAATGCCGTCCACTTCGAGGGTGTCCCGCACCAGGCCCAGCGGCAGGGGCCGGCGGCTGTGCTCGACGCGCAGGGCGGTCCCGTCCGACTCGATCTGCAGTACCGCGGACAGGAAGGTCCCGTCTCCGACCATTCCCACCTCGCGCCGGTCCCGGCCGCGATGGGTGTACGTCCGCAGGGACGGGTCGCACTCGAGGGCCGGGGCGAACGCGGGGTCGGTGCCCGGTGGTATCGGCGTCTCGGCCGCGCGGCGCCCGCGTTGCCTCAACGCCCGGGAGGCGCTGAGGAGTTCGGGGAGCGAGCGCCCGTGGCGGCGTACGACAGCGAGCAGCACGAGGACCGCGGCGACGCCGCCCGCGAGCGCGACGGCAAGGCCCCCCACGGCCCAGCCGGTCACGAGCAGGGCGGCCGCGACCTCCGCGAGGACGAGTCGTTGCAGGCGAAACGATCCCCACCGTGCCGATGGCGGGCGGGGACGCGGGACGACCGGTCTCCCGGCTCCTGGCGCAGCCGGGGCGACGGCCCCGGGAGATCCTTGGCCCCCGGGACTTGACCGCCCCCGTAACCGCGTCCGCGTTCCGGAAGCCATGAGCCCACCCCCCAGTTGAAACTCCCGAATTGCCCTGGTGTGCAAGGCGCTTGAAACCCCGAAATCTAACCCACCCCACACGCGCGATTACACAACAGGCATAGTAGAGGCTCGGTCTGACAACTGAGGGGTGAGGGCCGGGCACCCCCAGCGACGACAGGGGGAAGCAGCCGCACATGGCCTCACGCCGCGACGAACTCAACGCCTACACCTTCGCGAAGCGCCGCGCGCTCGCCGCCTTCATCCAGCCCTCGGCCTCGGGCTCGGAGGAGAGCGCACCGCGCCCGCTGCGCGGGGTGGTGCCCGGCCTGATCGTCGGGGTGGTCGTCCTCGCGGTCTTCGGCGCGTGGGGGATGCTGAAGCCCGCGGCCAAGCCCGGCTGGGACAAGCCGAAGGAACACGTGATCATCGCGAGCGAGTCCACCACGCGGTACGTCGTCCTCAAGACCGACGGCAAGCGCCAGTTGCACCCGGTCCTCAACATGGCGTCGGCGAAGCTCCTCCTCGACGCCGGCAAGGGCGATGTCATCAAGGTCGACGAGTCCGTCCTCGACAACGGCAAGCTCCCGCACGGCGCCACGATCGGCATCCCCTACGCCCCCGACCGCCTGCCCTCCGCGTCCGAGGCCGGCGCCGCCAAGCGCTGGGCGGTGTGCGAGCGCCCCGTCCAGGGCGGCCGCGCCATCCAGAAGGCGGCGTTCGTGCTCGCGGAACGTGAGCAGGACAGGACCGACGGCACGGAACGGCTGCGTGGCGGCGAGCTGTTGTACGTAGTCGGCCCCGACAAGACCCGGTATGTGGTCGACGCGCGCGGCCGCGCGTATCGCGTGTCCGCCACGGACGAACACCTGCTGCGCACCCTCGTCAGGTCGGAGAGCGAGCCGCAGCGCGTGTCCCGGGAATGGCTGGCGACGCTCCACCGCGGCGACCGGATCCGCTTTCCGAAGGTGGACGGCGTCCCCGGAACCGACGCCGACGTCGAAGGACTCAAGGATCCGGCGGCGAACAAGGTGGGCATGGTCCTCAAGGCCCGTGACGGGGACAGGATGCGGCACTACGTGGTCCTGCCCGGTCGAGTCGCGCCGGTCTCCGACTTCACCGCGCACCTGCTTCTCGCCAGCCAGGATCTGGTCGATCTGGGACAGCGGGGGCTTGCCCGGCACATCAGCCCCGGCGCTTTCACCCCCGACTCCGAGTGGTTCGGCGCGGAGCGCAGGTGGCCGAGCGAGACCCCGAAGCCCGCCAACGAAGCCTCCACGGCGTCCGGCAGCCGCAACACGGTCTGCAGCGTCCTGCGCCACGTCGACGCCGACAACGGCGATACCACGATGAGCACTTGGGCGGGCCCGGACTTCCCTGCGCCGCTGCCCAACGGCTCGTCGAGCGCGTACGTCACTCCCGGCTCGGGCCAGCTCTACCGGCAGTTCCTCGGCAAGCAGACGAAGTCGGGCTCCCTCTTCCTGGCCACCGACACGGGCCTGCGTTACGCGATGCAGTCCAACAGCGACAGCGCGACGGACGACGCGGGCATCGGCACGTCCCCGAAGCAGCGCAAGGAGCAGGAGCAGCAGGAACAGGAGGCGCGGCAGGCCCAGACCCGCCTCGGTTACGCCGACACGGAGGTGAGCCCGGTGCCCGCGGAGTGGTCCCAGTTCCTCCCCACGGGCCCTCGTCTGTCGACGGCTGCGGCACGCCAGCCGCAGGGTTCTTGAGCGCGTGAGGGGTCCCACGATGTCGTACGCGTCCGCTGGCCGCCGTCCGTGCGCGCGGGCGTGGATGACCGCGTTGACGATCGCGGCGGCCGTGACCGCCTCGACGGCGGCGGTCACCCCCGCGGCGGCCGAGCCGTCGTCCCCTGACCAGTGCACGTTCCCGTCCAAGGCGAAGTACGCGGGCCGCCCTTGGGCCCTCCAGCGCGTGCTCCTCGACGAACTGTGGCGCCAGTCCACCGGCAAGGGGGTGCGCGTGGCGGTGATCGATACGGGGGTGGACATCAGGAACCCGCAGCTCAAGCCCGCGGTGCAGGTGTCCCGAGGCCGCAACTTCCTCCCCCGGGGCCTCAAGGACGACAACGGCAACAAGGTCAAGCGGGGCAAGGAGAACGGCACCACGGACACCGTCGGGCACGGCACACGCGTGGCGGGCATCATCGCGGCCCGCCCGGCCAAGGGCACCGGCTTCGTCGGCCTCGCACCCGACTCGACGATCATCCCGATCCGGCAGAACGACGCCGAGGGCCACGGGACGACGGACGGCCTGGCGAAGGCCATCGACTACGCGGTCGAGGCGGACGCAGGCGTCATCAACATCTCGCAGGACACGGCGAACGCGGTGAAGCCCGCCCCGCAGCTTGAGCAGGCGGTCAACAGGGCACTGAGGCGCGGACGCGTGATCGTCGCCTCCGCCGGCAACGACGGCCTGGGCGGCAACGTCAAGCCGACGTACCCCGCTTCGTACGAGGGCGTCCTCGCGGTCGCGGCATCGGACCGCAACAACGAACGCGCGCCCTTCTCCCAGTCCGGCGACTTCGTCGACGTGGCGGCCCCCGGAGTGGACATGATCTCGACGGTCCCCCTCGGCGGCCACTGCTCAGACAACGGCACCAGCTTCGCCGCCCCGTACGTCGCCGGCCTCGCGGCCCTCATCAAGTCCAAGCACCCTTCCTGGACGCCACGCCAGATCACCGCCCAGATCCAGCAGACCGCCGAACGCACCATCCCCGGCCACGACCGCCTGGTCGGCTGGGGCGTGGTCGACCCCGTCCGCGCCCTCACGGAGGACGACCACCCGATCGAGCGACCGACGCCCCACGAGGGCGTCCCCCGCGCCAAGGCCCCGACCGCCGCGAAGCTCCACATCGGCGAGACCCCCGAACAACGAACGGCCCGCCTCGCCACGTACGTGGCCGTGGGCGCCGTGGTTGTGGTGGTGGGGCTGGGTGGGGTGGGGGTTACTTTGCGGGATGGGCGGAGGAGGCGGCGGCAGGCCGGTTGAGGACGGGAGCGCCGGCCCCCTTTACGGCTTGGGGTGACAAGCCTTCGACTGCTCGACTTGTTTGGTGTATGCCTTGATGAGTTTCCCCATGGTGCGGGAGTCTTCGCGGTCGCGTGTGAACGACTGGATGATGGTGAACAAACGCTGATCTGGGTGTGCTGGGTCGGCGCAGTCCTTAGTCTTGCCGACTGCACCAATGCCTGAGTACAGAAAGTTGTCCCCCTCGACAGTGTGACGGGACTTCCGCCATACAGAAGAGGGTGCTACATTAAGGAGGCTGTCTCCTTCCGGCCACCATTTCTGCTTGGCGATTACCGCCACCTTGTCTTTGTCTACAGTCAAGGTGCATTGTTCAGTTCCTCCGTCAGGGAAAGTCTGCTTGGTAGACACGCGGTCTCCCGACGGCAGGAAGGGGGAAATCAGGCTGGATTTCACTGGAACGCCGCATAGGGAGTTCGGACTGGCGTAGTTTCGTTCTTCTCCGCCCTGCTCCTTTGAGCATCCTGCAAGCGTGACCGCCAGGGCGATGGATGTCGTGCAAAGCGCGAACGTCTTGAAATGGCCTGGTGATTCAGCCTGATCATAGCGCGGCCTCAAGAGGTGAAAGCCTCTCCGTGTGGGTGTCTGTTCTAGATGTCCGTTTTCAAGTCCGGTGCCATGCCATTTACGCTTGACTCCGACAGCTTGAATGCGCGTTCTGTCGCCGTGCGCGCCCACTCGCCAACATCGGGAAGGTCGCCCCGGTGATGTTTCTCGGCTGCGAGTTCTGCGGCCCTCTTGGTGTACGTGTTATTCTCCTCCATTCCTGAATCCCACTGCTCGCCCATGATGAGCCCGGCAGCCCCCTTGGCTTTTCCTTCGGCGTTCTTGAACAGATCCTCAAGGACTGCGCTGGTAACCGTCTCGGCCACCCCGCCGACTACAGCCCCGCCAACCGGGCTGGCGATGTAGGAGGTACCCACGCCAATGCCCGTCCCGATGCCGCCTGAGATCCCGTCCTTCCACCGGGCCACGGACTCCTCATAAGCCTTGTCCTTCTCCGCGGCTTCCCCCGCGACCGCCTCTGCCCGCCCCTGTGCAAGGGTCCCGGCCACTTCGCCGGACCCATTGGCCACGTTCTCGACCACGAACTGCGGATCCTGCGCATAGCGCTGATCCGCTGGGAGGTCAGGGTCGAGGTGATAGGCCATCAGTTGTGCCATGTACGACTTCTGGCCCACTTCCACTGCCGCGTAGCCCTCGGGGTGCTGGCCCACGGTGAAGAGGAAACGGGTCACGTCGCGATGCTGGAAGTCCGCCGGTTCGCCGACGATCGGGAAGAGCCGGTCCGTATCCCCGTCCGAATCATTCGTCATGGAACGGTTCATGTCGTGCAGGTACTCGGAAGCCATCTGCCCGAAGCTGTCTGCCATGTAGGGATGCTCGGTGAGGAGCGTGTTGTTCTGGGAGACCGAGGAGACGACGCTCTCCATGAGCCTGGCCTGTTCTGCCGTGTGGGGCGGCGTGTCGGCCGTGGGAAGTTCGCCCGCTGGATGCCCGGTCGTGCCCGCTTCAAGCGCCAGCGCCAGGTTGTTCCGCCCGGTGTTGCTGGACTCGCCGTCGGCATTTTCCTCCTCAGGCCAGTCCCGCTTTTCGAAGAGGTACTGAAAGTTCGAGACATCCGACTTCTCTCCGTTCCCTTTCGACGTGAACGTGTCGTTGAGAAAAGCCGTTGCCGCGCCAGGGCTGTTCGACAAGCCTTTCAGGAATCCCGTCATGGGGTCCGAGCCCGTGTCGCTGCCGGTTCGGTTGAGGTACGGCGAGTTGGGGGTGCTCTGCCACGCTCCGCGCTCGCCGTTGTCGGTAAATCGCTTCTCGGTCTCCATGAGTGCGGTGCCGTAGCTGTTCAGGAAGCTGTCGTCGTAGTTGCCCCAGCGCATGAGGTTGCTCATCACCTGGAACCCGAACGGGACACCGTTGCCGGTGCGTACGGGCTGGCCACCCTGATCCACCATCTGACGCGTCCAGTCGACCATCCCCGCGGAATCACTCTGCGTGGCCGACGCGAGAGTAAGGCTCAGATACTTCTGCAGGTCGTCAAACTTGTAATGACGTCGGTCGTTCAAGTCCGGGATGACGCCGGGTTCATTGACGCCGGCCCAGAACTCCAGCGTCCCCTTCGCTCCGAGCTTCGTGGCAAAGCGCTCTGCGAACAGGGGATCGCTGGCGTACTTCTTCAACCCGCCGTACAACATGTCGAACTCTCGGAGGGACAGATCCTGCGGATCCTTCTTGGCCAGCTTCGACAGTTCGTCCGCCCTCTCCACGGCGGCGACCGCACTGTCCCGGTCCTTGTACTTCGCCCCGGAGAAGCCGTACGTGCTCTGATCGGCGATCGCCTTGAGGACCTTGCCGGCCGACGTGTCGCTCTCGGTGGCGTCATCGAGGATCCGCTGGATCTCGTCACGCAGCGCGGTCACGTCGCCCTCGCCGTGGTCGGGAAGGTCGGTTCCCTTCCCCGCCCGATCGGGGTGGATGTTCATCCGTACGGTGAAGCCCCCGTCACCCGTGGGGGTGACCGTCAGATTCTTCTTCAGGGCACGCTCGACGGCGTCGTTGAGCCGACGATGGAAGCGCTTCAGCTCGTCCCGGGTGTCCGACAGAATCCGGTGGATGGACTTGGCCTGCGTGTGAGCGTCCTGGAACTCTCCGGCGGTCTTGCCGATGAACTCCTTCGAGACGGTGGCGTTGACGCCCGCCCAGTTCGCCCTGCCGGCGGCGCCTCGAAGGCCGTCGTCGGCATCCCTCTTCAACCCGTCCAGGCTGTCCACCAAGGTCGACCAGTCGTCGACGGCATCGTCCAGCGCCTTGAAGTTGGCGAATCGGAGCGCGTCGAGATCCATCAGTCGTCCTTCTTCTCGCTCGGCGGCGGCAGGTATACGGGGTTCTTCTCGCCGGGCTTGCCGCCCCGTTCGTCGAAGCCGGCGTCAAGGACGTCGATGCGGCTCAACTGCCGACGGATGTAGTCCTCGTCGTCCTGGTGCAGCTTCTTCGTGACGCGCATGTGGTTCGAGATGTGAGCGCATGCGTCCCGGAGCGAGTTGAGCTGCTCCTCCCAGCGTTTCGCGACGTGCTGGAGCCCACTCCCGAGCGCGAAGCCCTGCTGCGTCAGGTCGCCCGCGGCCTTGCGGCTGCTGGGGATCGAGACACGCGCCTTGTCGCTCAGCCGGTCGAAGAGCCCGGAGGCGTGCTCTCCGATCTTCGCCAGCTCGGCCTGGGAAACCTTCAGCTCTCCGTACGCCGAGGGCGTGGTTCCGGGGCCGCCTCCCATCCCGGGTTCAACCTGGTTGAGTTGCATGCGCGTTGACTGCCGATCCGCCGCCTGCGCCTTGAGGTGCTCCCACTCTTCCCACGCCACGATCGCGCGCCTCTCCCGTACATACCGGTTGCTTCCAACGGCTGACAGCTTTGCTGCTCAACGTAGCAACACGCCCGTGGTGGCGCTGGTTTGACTCATTCTCACCGTCTTCTCGGATGGGCCGCACCTCTCAGCGCTGCGCTCGATACGTGTGTGCGAATGGAGCGTGATCATCCGATTTTCCCTCATGGCCAGTTTGCAACTGCTGTGGCGCAAAGCTCAGTTGGACGTGACTCTGAGTGTGGCTAGAGTGACGAACGCGCGATACGCGAGTGGCGGGTCGTCACGCCCCCGACACGGTCGCGCGGTGAGCTCGACGGGGAACGGTGGGGGGCATCGTGCGTGAGGATGGATACATGAGTTCCGCGCCGCCGTCGGCGGGCGCGGATCTCAAGCGCGGGTTAGAGGCGCTGAAGAAGTTCCGGCGGCGCATCGACACGCTCCTCGCCGAGTTCGAGGGATCGGACGGCGGTACGTCCAAGGTCCGCGACCAGAAGATCGCCCGCGCCTCCTTCAGCGGCGAGGCGGCCCCGTTCCCTGAGGCCGACGGCCTCTACTCGCAGTACGACCAGGTGCACGAGCGGCTCACCTCCCTGTCGAAGATGCTCGGTGACCAGATCGAGGCCATGGGGATCGCGGTGCACGGCGCGGACGTCGGCTTCGACAATCTTGAGGACGAGTTGCGGCAGCGGTTTTGGGCGATCCAGACCTCGATTCACCGGGACCAGGAGCCGGTCGGGCGTCAGCGGCTCGGTGAGCCTGACAGGCGAGGCGGCCATGGCAGCGACAAGTCCGAGTATGGGTGGTAGCTGTGAGCTTCGAAGAGCACCGGCTCAACGACATGATCGATCTGGTCGAGCAGGCGAATCCGGCCGATCTGGAGAGCGCGGGGGAGGCGCTCCAGAAGGCGCGCGACGCGATCGCCGCGGCGGCCAGGGAGCTGGGCGACCACATCGACCGGGTGGACTGGGAAGGCGAGGCCGGGCGGGCGTTCCGCAAGTGGGGCAAGAACCTCGTCAAGGACACGCACAAGCTTTCCGACTTCGCCGACGCCGCAGGCGTCCAGATCGCCTCGGCCGGCGCGGGGTTGGCTTCCGTACGAAGTTCGATGCCGCCGCGGGACACGCGCACCGACCCGAAGGCCGTGGACGACATTCCCTCACCCAAAAGGGTGGACGGCAACGCGGACTTTGAGGCCGCCGTCCGGGCAGAGAAGCACCGGCAAGAGGCGATCAACCAGATGAACCGGCTGGCGTCGTTCTACCGGGTCTCGCAGCACGAGATGGCGGGGCAGGAGCCGCCTTCGTTTTCGGCTATGCCGGATGTGGGGGTGCCGAGGCCGGACCGGGTACGTCGCGGCCCTGGTGAGCCGGGGAGTGCTGTACCTCCTGCTACCTCCGCCGGTGACACTGCGGCCGGGGTTCAGCCTCCTGCGGGCTTTGCGACGTCAGGCCCCGAGGGAGCAGGCGGTTCCGAGCAGCCGCGCAATGAAGGATCCGGTCCCGTCCCGTCTCCAGACCTGCCCGCCGGTACGGTCCCTGACCGTCCTATTGGCACGGTCCCTGACCGTACGACCTTTGACCGCACGGTAATTGACAGTGTCGGCACGCTACCCCCTCCGACCAGTAATCCGGGTCCAGGTGCGCCGCCCCCGTCTCCTGGCCCCACGGGCTTGGGGGGACCGCCGCCGGTCGTCGGGCCTGCGCCTTTCCCGGCTACGGGTCCTACCCCGCCTGCGTCTGGTCATGGCGGGGACGTGAAGCCTACGTCGCCCGCGAAGCCTGCGCCTGGACGAATCAGTACGGGAGGCCCCGGGAGGGTACCTGAAGGGCCGGGGCGTGCCCTTTCAGGACCGGTGGGGCGTGTGCCGACAGCAGACGGAAGAGGCGTCAGTGGTCCGACAGCGCCCGTGCAGCCACCCGTAGGTCGCGGTATCACTGGCGGAACACCGCAGCCAGGCAACGTGCCGACCAACCGGCCGGGAGTTCAGGGCGTCACAGGCGCACCGCGCGCCAACGGCGTCGTAGGCGGGCGGCCGACGGAAGGCTTTGGACAGGCACGAGCAGGGGCAGGCCCTGTAGGGCAGCGCGGAGTCATGGGAGCCGTGCCCCAAGGCACGGCCGGGAGGGGGCAGGTGCCTCCGCCCGCCAGCAACCCTGATGGTGTGGTCGGCACCCCGAAGGAGCGAACGTCTGTGGCCGGCGCCCGCAGGAGCGGATTCACTGCGGGGGGCACGGGCCTGGTACGCGGTCCCGTGGGCAATCGTCGACGCTCTGAACAGCAAGAGGGTGAGATCTCGCAACGGCCTGACTATCTGGTCGAGGACGAAGAGACACATCTGCCCGGCGAACGGCGGCACGTGCCGCCAGTTATCAGTTAGTGGTGAGTGAAGGCGTGCAGGACGTGGAGACAGGAGCTGGCCGACACGGCAAAGGTGCTGTGCCGCTTCGGGGGGGTGCGTGGCGACGGGGCGCTTCTGCGAGCGCGACGGTCAGCGTTTTCGCCCTGATGGCCTTGGGGCTAGCACCGAGTGCGGCAGCCGACAACGTCCGGTCGAAGCAGTGGTACTTGGACGCAATGGGTGCCGATGAGCTGTGGGAAGTCAGCACCGGCGAGGGTGTCAAGGTCGCGGTCGTCGATAGCGGAGTTTCGGTAACGCCGTCTCTCAAAGACCGAGTGCATGCTGGTAAGGACGTGACCGGCTTGCGGGGCGGAGCCTTGGACGATTACGACGGCCATGGAACCACGATGGCGGAGCTGATCGTGGGTTCCGGTCGGGGAGGGGGCCTCAGGGGTTTGGCACCCGGAGCCGAAGTCGTTTCCTTTCGTACCACTCTGCGAAGCGCCGAGGGCAAGAACGAGAGTGACAGTGCCGAAGCCATCCGAGCTGCTGCGGACAGCGAGGCACAGATCATCACTATGTCCATCGGTGGTGACTTCATGTACCCAGCTGAGGCAGAGGCGGTGAAGTATGCCGCCTCAAAGGGCAAGTTGATGTTCGCCAGTGTTGGAAATGATGCACAGAAGAAGAACTACATCGACTATCCAGCTGCGTACCCCAATGTCACAGGCGTCTCCGCCGCCGACAAGTCCGGCAAGGTTGCTAAGTACTCGGAGTTCGGAAAGTACGTGGACTTGGCAGCACCAGGATTGAGCCTTCCTCGGTGGTGCGACGCGACGTTCCGTTCGTACTGCGATGGCGGAGGCGGCACTAGTGCGGCCTCCGCCCTCGCCTCCGCCTCCGCCGCCCTCATCTGGTCCAAGCACCCCGACTGGACGGCCAACCAAGTCCTCCGCGTCCTGATCGACACCGCGAGCCGCAGCTGGCCGAAGGACGAGCCCAGTGACTATCTGGGCTACGGTCTGGTTCGGCCTTCCCAGCACCTGCTGAAGGGCAAGGGAAACCCAGGCCCTCCGGACGTCGATCCCCTCACCAACGAGAAGGCCCCGGGTTCGGGATCGTCGCCCTCTGCTTCCTCGAAGGAGACGTCGGCGCCCTCGACGCACCCCCCGAAGGGTTCCGCCGCCAACAAGCCCGCAGCATCCGTATCAAACCCGAAGTCCGATGACGCCAACCACCAGTTGTGGATCGCCGTCGGCGCCGCTGCCGCAGTAGTGGCCATCGGCGGCGCAGCCTTCGCGCTCGTGCGAAATCGACGTAACGCCTGAGATCAGGCCCAAGTAGCACTGACAAGCGTCAACGACAGCCTGAACGTCTAGGTAAGGAGAGCCCGCCCATGGCCGACGGCCGGAAGCTGAATGACCAAGAAGTCGCGCTCCTGGAGAAGGAGATCGTCGACAAGTACGACTCGGTCCAGAAGCAGCTCAGGCGTTTGCAGGGGACGCTGGACACCATGGAGGCAAACTGGCGCGGCATCGGTGCGCACGCCTTCGACAAGAAGCAGACCGAGATCAACCAGCACATGCAGGCGATCGGCCGCATCCTCGTGGACTTCCTGGACGGCATCAGCGCCAACCGCAAGGACAAGGACCGGCTCGAGGACGAGGTCCGCGCGACCATGAACAGTATCGACGTGGACTACGGCGGCAAGAACTCGGCCATCAGCAGCTACTGAGCTGAGCCGTTCTCCGGGCCGTCGTGGTCCGGCCGAAAACACCAGGGGATGGGACCAGCATGGCAAGCGGCAATTTCGACGAACTCGCTGTCAAATACGGCGGCCTTGACGCCATCACCACCGAACTCGGCATTCAGGCCAAGCAGTTGGAGTCCGACCTCGCCGATATCAAGCGGGCAGTGGCCAAGGTCGCCGAAGGGTGGGAAGGCGAGGCCCACCAGGCGTACCTCCTGAAGCAGAAGGAGTGGGACAAGCACGCGTCGGCGATCCACACGGCCCTCATGCAGATCGGCCAGAAGGTCGGCCAGGCCGGCGGTGACTACCGGGGTGGCGACCTGAAGGGGGCCAGCTACTTCCAGTGAGGCCGGGTACCGGTACGGAACATCGGGGTGGGTACGCGCGGGAGGTGCCCACCCCGTTCTGCTGCCGGCTTCCTTGAGCTCGTCGAGCGCCAGGGTGCCGCCCTGGGCGATCTGCTTCCAGGCCGCCTGCTCCCTACTCCGCCGCCGTACCGCCATCCCCCGGCGACGGCTCCAGGTCGAACTCCCCGTCCCGCGCCCCGAGTACGAACGCAGTCCACTCCGCCTCGGTGTAGCGCAGGACCGTGTCCGGTTCGAGTGAGGACCGCATGGCGACGGCGCCGCCGGGCAGGTACGCGATCTCGACGCGCTCCTCGTGTGTCTCGGTGCCCGGCGCGCCGTGCCACTCGACGTCGGAGATGTCGAGCGCGTAGAGCTCGTTCTTCTCCCGCTCCTTGCGCGCCTTGACGTCCTGCTCCGACTCCCGGCCCTGCTCCTGCGCCTCGTTCTGTGCCTCGGCCATGGTGAAGCGGCCCCTTCCCGACGTACGACGTGCGGACGAACTGTGCGCACACCCTACTTCGCGCACTGTCACGTAGTACTCCCAGTCACCAACCCCGTCTGGACCAGCGGCTTCCCCCGCTTCCGCGAGACGAAAATGCCCCGCCCCGCCGGCATCGGCCGAGGCCGCACCCCGCCGAGGACGTCGCCCTCGCCGGGGTCGCCCGCCATGACCACACCCTGAGCCCCGAGTTCCAGCATGCGTTGCATGAAGGGTTCGTACGCCGCCCGGCTCGCGCCCGCGGTCGAGCGCGCGATGATGAAGCGGACGCCCACGTCCCGGGCGAAGGGGAGCAGCTCGGCGAGCTTGCCGAGCGGGTTGCCGCCGGACGTCGAGACGAGGTCGTAGTCGTCCACGATCACGAACACCGTCGGGCCCGACCACCAGGTGCGGTCGCGCAGCTGCTGTGCGGTGACGTCCGGGGCGGGAGTGCGGCGCTGCATGAGCTGGGCGAGGGCGTCGACGTGATGCTCCATGGCGTTCGACATCGGTACGTACTCCGCCAGGTGCGAGGCCGGGGTGACGTCCAGGAGCGAACGGCGGTTGTCGATCACGAAGAGTTTGCAGGCGTCGCCGCTGTAGCGCTCCGTCAGGCGCTGGATGAGGAGACGCAACAGGTTCGACTTGCCCGCCTCGCTCTCGCCGAAGACCAGGAAGAACGGGTCCTGCTCGAAGTCGACGAAGACGGGTTCGAGATGGGACTCGTCGAGGGCGAAGGACACGCCCCGGCCTGGAAACGCGTGGCCCGGAGGCAGCTGTTCCGCGGGGAGTTCGCGGGGGAGCAGCCGGACCCGCGGCGCCGCAGACAGCGTCCAGTGGCGGGAGACCTCGGCGGCGAGCGCGGCCGTCGCATCGGCGAGGTCCGCGTCCGACGAGACGCCGTCGATACGCGGCACTGCCGCCATGAAGTGCTGCTTCTGCGGTGACTGGCCGCGGCCGGGCACCCCCGCGGGCACGTTGGCAGCCACCTTGCGGTCGAACTCGGAGTCCATCGTGTCGCCGAGCCGCAGCTCCAGGCGGTTCACCAGGTGGTCCTTGAGGTTCGCGCGGACCTCCATCGACCGGGACGCGGCGAGGATCAGATGGACGCCGTAGCCGAGGCCCCGTGCCGCGATGTCGAGGATGTGCTCCTCCAACGCCTCGTACTCGGAACGGAAGTTGCCCCACCCGTCGATCACCAGGAAGACATCGCCCCACGGCTGGTCCGTGACGGCGATGTCGCCGCGCGCCCGGCGCGCCCGGAAGTCGGCGATCGACGCGATGCCCGACGCCCGGAAGTACTCCTCGCGGCGCGACAGGACGCCGTACACCTCGGCGACCGTCCGTCGCACCCGCTCCGGATCCAGGCGGGACGCGACCCCGCCGACGTGCGGCAGGCCCGCGACCGCCGACAGGCCGCCACCGCCGAAGTCGAGGCCGTAGAACTGCACTTCGTGCGGCGTGTGGGTGAGCGCGAAGGACGCGATCAGGGAGCGCAGCAGGGTCGACTTGCCGGACTGCGGGCCGCCCAGGATCTGCAGATGCCCGGCCGCGCCCGCGAAGTCGCACCAGAGGGGGTCGCGGCGCTGCTCGTACGGCTTGTCGACCAGGCCGATCGGTACGACGAGGCGGCCCGCGCCCTCGTACCCGGGCTGGGTGAGACCGCGTCCGGGCACGGCCGTGAGCCCCGGAAGCAGCGCGTCCAGCGAGGGCGGGCTGTCCAGCGGCGGCAGCCACACCTGGTGCGCGGCAGGACCGCGGGCCTCGATGCGGCCCACGATCACGTCGAGCACCGTGTCGGCCAGCGCGTCGTCGGCGTCCGGGGCCGCGGCGGCCCGGGGATCGGGCACCGCGGCCGGCGCGTACCGCACCGGCACCTCGGCCGCCGTGAACAGCACCGGCCGCCGGTCCACCGGAAGTGGCCCGCCGAGCGCGGCGGCCCGCGCCGAACCGGGTCGATAGGCACCGGACACGTACGCGGCCTTGAAGCGCACCATTTCGTCCGTGCCGAACTTGAGATAGCCGGAGCCGGGCACGTTCGGCAGGTGATAGGCATCGGCCACGCCCAGCGCCGCGCGGGACTCCGCGACGGAGAACGTGCGCAGTCCCACGCGATACGAGAGGTACGTCTCCAGGCCGCGAAGCCGCCCCTCCTCCAGGCGCTGCGAGGCAAGCAGCAGATGCACGCCGAGCGAGCGGCCGATGCGGCCGATCTGCACGAACATGTCGATGAAATCGGGCTTGGCGGTGAGGAGTTCGCTGAACTCGTCGATGACGAGGACGAGGGAGGGGATGGGCGTCAGGGGCGCGCCCGCCGCCCGCGCCTTCTCGTAGTCGTGGATGTTCGCGTAGTTGCCCGCGTCGCGAAGGAGTTCCTGGCGGCGGTTCAGCTCGCCGCGGATGGAGTCGCCCATGCGGTCCACGAGCGCCAGGTCGTCCGCGAGGTTGGTGATCATCGCGGCGACGTGCGGCAGTTGGGCCATGCCCGCGAAGGTCGCGCCGCCCTTGAAGTCGGCCAGGACGAAGTTCAGCGTCTCCGAGGAGTGGGTGACGGCGAGGCCGAGTACGAGGGTGCGCAGCAGCTCCGACTTGCCGGAACCCGTAGCTCCGACGCACAGTCCGTGCGGCCCCATGCCCTCCTGGGCGGCTTCCTTGAGGTCGAGCATCACCGGGCGGCCGTCCTCGCCCACCCCGATCGGGACGCGCAGCCGTTCGGCGAGGGAGCGCGGCCGCCAGGTGCGGGCCGTGTCCACCGACGCGGCGTCGCCGAGACTCAGCAGGTCGGTGAAGTCCAGATTGGCGAGCAGCGGCTGGTCGTCGTCACCGCCCGACGCGACGCGCAGCGGGGCGAGCTGCCGGGCAAGGGCCTCGGCGGCCTCGTACGAGAGCGTGTCGGGAGTGCCCTCGTACACCAGGCCGTGCCCGGACTCCATGCGCAGCTCCTTCGGCCGTACGACGACCGACAGGTCACCGCGTCCGCCCGCCGGCTCGCCCGGCACGACCTCGACGACCGTGACGCCCTGCAGTCCCTCCGCCGTGGCGAGCGGGGAGTCCGGCGAGAGCGTGACGCCGTCCAGCACGACGACGACGTGCGGCTCGTCCGGCACCGGCGTGCCGGACGGCTGGAAGCGCGGGCGGCCGGAGAGGCGGGCGCCGAGGAGCTGCTCGAGCTCCCGCGGATCGTTGCTGATCAGGCGGCGCGAGCCCGCGCCGTCTGTCGCGTCGGGCGCCTGGCAGTGCGGGAGCCACTTCGTCCACTCCCAGTGGGCGGCCGCGTCCTGGCCGGCCGCGACGGCGACGACCACGTCCTGGGGCGAGTGCAGCGAGACGAGCGAGGCCGTCAGGGCGCGCGCCGTGGCGTGGACCGCCTCCGGCTCACCGCTCACCGTCAGGTGGTAGAAGGCCCGCAGGGACACGGCCATCGGCAGGTCCGCCACCGTGGTGTGCGCGGCGAGGAAGCGCTGCATCGCTCCGGCGGTCAGCGGTTCGAGGTCGTCGACCGGGGCTGTCTCCGGCGCGCGCAGCGGTGTGGCGAGCGCCTGCGGACCGAGGCCGACGCGCACCTGCCCGAAGTCCGGGTCGCCCGGCCGCCGTTCCCACACGCGGCTGCCCTCGGCGACGAGCGCCCACAGCTGATCGGGTGAAGGGTGGAGGTAGTACTGGGCGTCCCGCTGCGCCCGCGCCGCGGTGACGGCGGCGCGTCGTGTTTGCGCCAGGTATCGAAGATAGTCGCGACGCATATCGGCCAACTGACCCTGGGTCCCGCGACGGTGACGGATGAGCATCGCCACGGCCATCGCGATGGTCGACGCGATCATCACCACGCCCATGATCCTCATGAACGGATGCGCCGTGGGCATGAAGAAGAACACCACGGAGCCGCCCATGCCCAGCATCGGCAGCAACTGCATGAGCGCGCCCTCTTGTTGGCCGCGCGGCAGCTCAGGGGGCGGTTGCAGAACGACCTCCGCCGTGGGCACCTCGGACGGCAGAGCCCGCGGCGGTCGCTTGACGATGATGTGGCTCACTGCCCACCAATTCCCTTGCCAGAGTGCGGAAATGCCCCTGTGACCTCGCGAGGGCGAATGTCGGCCGACTCGCGATCCTACTGACACACGTCATCCCGTGGGGCGATAGAGTTTCTCTGGTTCGCGTGAGCATCTGCGAACTGAGCGAAGAAAACCGGCCGTTCGCGGTGGCCCCGGTGACGGGTGCGTTCGGATTTCGGCCATGGCGGGCTGCGGGGTGGGCGGCGGCCCGCGCATGGGGTCCGGGCAAGGAGCCTTGGGCATGGGGTCTTGGGCAAGGGGGAGCAGCGGGTGAGCGTGACAACTTCTGCGGCCGGCGGACCGGCTACGGCGACCACGGCATCCGCGGCATCCACGGCAGCCCCCAGGACCGCCGCCGGACTCGGCTTCTGCCGGGTCACCATCGTCGCCCCCGACAGCCGGATCGACGTGGCGCTGCCCGACGACGTCCCCGTCGCCGACCTCTACCCGGAGATCCTGCGCCTGTCCCGGCAGAGCCCCGCCGAAGGCGCCCCGGTCGGCTACCACCTCGTACGCCGTGACGGCGCGGTCCTCGACAGCGCCCGCTCCTTCGCCGCCCAGCGCATCCTCGACGGTGAACTCCTCACGCTGCGGCCCTTCTCCGCGTCGCTGCCCCCGGCCGTCTTCGACGACGTGTCCGACGCCATCGCCTCCGCGGTCACGCGCGACCGCTCCCTCTGGAACGCCGAGCTGACGCGCCTCGCCGGCCTGACCGGCGGCGCCGTCCTTCCGGTCCTCCTCGCCTTCGCGACCTGGACGGCGGCCCCCCGGCACGACCCGCACGGCCTCCCCGGCATCCTCGCCGCCGTCGCGGGCCTGCTGCTGCTCACCCTCGCCGGCGTCCGGGCCCGGATCTACGACGACCGGGCCGCGTCCGTAGCGCTCGGCCTCGGCGCGCTGCCGAACGTGGCGGTCGCGGGCTCGGGACTGATTCCGCCGGCCGACGGGCAGGGGATCGGCAAGCTCCAGTTCCTGCTCGCCTGCGCGGCCGTACTGATCGCGTCGGTGGTGCTCGTCCTGGTGTCGCCGCGGGCGGACGGGCCGTTCGTGGCGTGTGCCTTCGCCGCCGCCGTCGGTCTCTTCGCCACGTTCACGGCGAGCCTCGGTGAACTGACACCCGCCGAGACCGCCGCGCTCTGCGCCCCGGTCGCCGTCGGCGCGCTCGCCTTCCTGCCGGGCCTGTCGATGCGCTTCGCCCGGCTGCCCATCGGCTACGAGCCGCCGCACGCCTCGCAACGTACGTACGACCCCGACCCCGACCCCGACCCCGCGCCCCAGGACCCGGTCGACGGCGAACGCGTCGCCGCCCAGGCCCGGCGCGGCCACGAACTGCTCATCGGGCTCGTCGGCGGCTGCGCCCTGGTGTCCGTCGGCGCCGCGGCGGTCCTCGGCTTCTCGGACGACGTGTGGGCCCGGCTCCTCGCCCTCGCCACCGGCGTCGCCATGCTGATGCGGGCCCAGCTCTTCCGCTACACCGCGCAGGTCGCGGCCGCTCTGGCGGCGGGCCTGGCGTGCCTGCTCCTGCTCGGCGTCGGCCTCTGCCTGAACCCGCCGCAGAGCATGGTGCGCGACGCCCTGAGCGGCGACACCGCGGCACTCGACGTACGCACCATCTGGCTCGTCGCCGCCATCGCCGCCACCGCCGCGCTCACCACGGCCATCGGCCTGATCACCGCACGCAGCGGCGTGACGCCCTTCTGGGGCCGCTTCCTGGAGATCGCGGAGGTCTTCGTCCTCCTTACACTGGTGCCGCTGACCCTCGCGGTCTTCGACGTGTACGCGTCAGCGCGCGCGCTGACGAGCTGACGCCCGGGGCGGGAGCCGGGCCCGGGAGGGCACCCGCCCCCAGCCTGGTACTCTGTGTAACGCCCGCATGTCTGCGCACCCCCAAGGCCCCCGGCCAGGGAAAGCGCCGCGGCATCCCGCCTCCCGAGGCGGACCCCAGCCTCCCGAGTCACCGAAGCCCCCCTGAGACGAAGACCAGGGGCACTCGGAGGCACCGAAGACATCACAAGGAGTACGCGTGTCGCTCGACGCCGCTACGAAGAAGCAGATCATGACCGAGTTCGGCACCAAGGAGGGCGACACCGGCTCCCCCGAGGTCCAGGTCGCGCTGCTCTCCCGCCGCATCTCGGACCTGACCGAGCACCTGAAGACGCACAAGCACGACCACCACTCCCGTCGTGGTCTGCTGATCCTCGTCGGTCAGCGCCGCCGTCTGCTGCAGTACCTGGCCAAGAAGGACATCCAGCGCTTCCGTGCCCTGGTTGACCGGCTCGGCATCCGCCGCGGCGCGGCGGGCGCCAAGTCCGCGGCGCGGCGGGCGCCAAGTAAGACGCCGTGAAGGGAGCGGTTCCCACTCGAAGCACTCGAAGGGGGCCGCTCCCTTTGCTGTACGTGCGCAGTGTCACCGGCCCTTTGTAGTCTGGTGACATCCGGCACACCGCCGGAGACCGCACATCACCGGAGACCGGCACACCGCCGGACACCGGCACAACCGCAGGACGCGGGCGCGAGCCCGCCATCACAACCCCATATGGAGAGGCGCATCCAGCCGCCGCCGGTCCTCGGTAGTGGCCCCCGGGATACGAAAAGACGAACCCCGGGTGCTTCGATCGAAGACCGGCCCGCACATACGGCGCGCTTCTCCCACCACCGCGCGGCCACACGGGCCCGCGGTGGGAAACCCCAGGCCACACGGGCCCGGGGAAACTCCCCGGCCACACGGGTCGGGGGGCGAAGACGATACGTAGGAGAACCGCTGGTGGAGAACGAGACCCACTACGCCGAGGCCGTCATCGACAACGGCACCTTCGGCACCCGCACCATCCGCTTCGAGACGGGCCGGCTGGCCCGTCAGGCCGCCGGCTCCGCCGTGGCCTACCTGGACGACGACACCATGGTGCTGTCGGCCACCACCGCTTCGAAGAAGCCCAAGGACCAGCTCGACTTCTTCCCCCTGACGGTGGACGTCGAAGAGCGGATGTACGCCGCCGGCAAGATCCCCGGCTCCTTCTTCCGCCGTGAGGGCCGGCCCTCCGAGGACGCGATCCTCACCTGCCGCCTGATCGACCGCCCGCTGCGCCCGTCCTTCAAGAAGGGCCTGCGCAACGAGATCCAGGTCGTCGAGACGATCATGGCGCTCAACCCCGACCACCTGTACGACGTGGTCGCGATCAACGCCGCCTCCTGCTCCACGCAGCTCGCCGGACTGCCCTTCTCGGGCCCGATCGGCGGCACGCGCGTGGCGCTCATCAACGGCCAGTGGGTCGCCTTCCCGACGCACACCGAGCTCGAGGACGCCGTCTTCGACATGGTCGTCGCCGGTCGCGTCCTCGAGGACGGCGACGTCGCGATCATGATGGTCGAGGCCGAGGCCACCGAGAAGACCATCCAGCTGGTCAAGGGCGGCGCCGACGCCCCGACCGAGGAGGTCGTCGCCGCCGGTCTCGAGGCCGCGAAGCCCTTCATCAAGGTCCTCTGCAAGGCCCAGTCGGACCTCGCCGCCAAGGCCGCCAAGCCGGTCGGCGAGTTCCCGATCTTCCTCGACTACGAGGACGACGTGCTGGAGGCCCTCACCGCCGCCGTCAAGCCCGAGCTCGCCCAGGCGCTCACCATCGCCGGCAAGCAGGAGCGCGAGACCGAGCTGGACCGCGTCAAGGCGCTGGCCGGCGAGAAGCTGCTCCCGGACTTCGAGGGCCGCGAGAAGGAGATCTCCGCCGCGTACCGCTCACTGACCAAGACCCTGGTCCGTGAGCGCGTCATCAAGGAGAAGAAGCGCATCGACGGCCGCGGCGTCACGGACATCCGTACGCTCGCCGCCGAGGTCGAGGCCATCCCGCGCGTGCACGGCTCCGCCCTGTTCGAGCGCGGCGAGACCCAGATCCTGGGCGTCACCACGCTGAACATGCTCCGGATGGAGCAGCAGCTCGACACGCTGTCCCCGGTGACGCGCAAGCGCTACATGCACAACTACAACTTCCCGCCGTACTCCACCGGCGAGACCGGCCGCGTCGGCTCCCCGAAGCGCCGCGAGATCGGCCACGGCGCCCTGGCCGAGCGCGCGCTGGTGCCCGTGCTGCCCACGCGCGAGGAGTTCCCGTACGCCATCCGTCAGGTGTCCGAGGCCCTCGGCTCCAACGGCTCGACGTCCATGGGCTCCGTCTGCGCCTCCACCATGTCGCTGCTGAACGCCGGTGTGCCGCTGAAGGCCGCCGTCGCCGGTATCGCCATGGGCCTGATCTCCCAGGAGATCGAGGGCGAGACGCACTACGTCACCCTCACCGACATCCTCGGTGCGGAGGACGCCTTCGGTGACATGGACTTCAAGGTCGCCGGCACCAAGGAGTTCGTGACCGCCCTCCAGCTCGACACCAAGCTGGACGGCATCCCGGCCTCCGTCCTGGCCGCCGCCCTGAAGCAGGCCCGCGACGCCCGCCTCCACATCCTCGACGTGATGATGGAAGCGATCGACGTCCCGGACGAGATGTCCCCGAACGCCCCGCGGATCATCACCGTCAAGATCCCGGTGGACAAGATCGGTGAGGTCATCGGCCCGAAGGGCAAGATGATCAACCAGATCCAGGAGGACACCGGCGCCGACATCACGATCGAGGACGACGGCACCATCTACATCGGTGCCGCCGACGGCCCGGCCGCCGAGGCCGCCCGCGCCACGATCAACGGCATCGCCAACCCGACCATGCCGGAGGTCGGCGAGCGCTACCTGGGCACGGTCGTCAAGACGACCACCTTCGGCGCGTTCGTGTCGCTGCTCCCGGGCAAGGACGGTCTGCTGCACATCTCGCAGATCCGCAAGCTCGCCGGCGGCAAGCGCGTGGAGAACGTCGAGGACGTCCTCGGTGTGGGCCAGAAGGTCCAGGTCGAGATCGCCGAGATCGACTCCCGCGGCAAGCTCTCCCTCATCCCCGTGGTCGAGGGCGAAGAGGGCGAGTCCGACAGCGGCTCCGACGCCTCCGACAAGAAGGACGACACCGACAAGTGACGTCACGTAGCACCACGACGACGGCCCGCACCTCCTCGGAGGCGCGGGCCGTCGCCCGTACCCAAACCCTCATCAAGGGCGAGAACGGCATCGGCACGGTCCGCAAGACCACCCTCCCCGGGGGCCTGCGCGTCGTCACCGAGACCCTGCCCTCCGTCCGCTCGGCGACCTTCGGCATCTGGGCCCACGTCGGCTCACGCGACGAGACCCCGTCCCTGAACGGCGCGACGCACTACCTGGAGCACCTGCTCTTCAAGGGCACCAAGAAGCGCAGCGCCCTGGACATCTCCTCCGCGATCGACGCGGTCGGCGGCGAGATGAACGCGTTCACGGCCAAGGAGTACACGTGCTACTACGCGCGCGTGCTCGACACCGACCTGCCCCTCGCGATCGACGTCGTCTGTGACATGCTCACCGGCTCGCTCATCGAGCAGGAGGACGTCGACGCCGAGCGCGGCGTCATCCTCGAAGAGATCGCGATGACGGAGGACGACCCGGGCGACTGCGTGCACGACCTGTTCGCGCACACGATGCTCGGCGACACCCCGCTGGGCCGCCCGGTCCTCGGCACGGTCGACACCGTCAACGCCCTCACCGCCGAGCGCATACGCCGCTTCTACAAGAAGCACTACGACCCGACCCACCTGGTCGTCGCCGCGGCCGGCAACGTCGATCACCAGAAGGTCGTCCGTCAGGTCCGCGCCGCCTTCGAGAAGGCCGGCGCGCTGCACCGCACGGACGCGACGCCCCTCGCACCCCGCCATGGCTCGCGCCGCCTGACCACGGCCGGCCGCGTCGAGCTCGTCGACCGCAAGACCGAGCAGGCCCACGTCATCCTCGGCATGCCCGGCCTCGCCCGCACCGACGAGCGCCGCTGGGCCCTGGGCGTCCTGAACACCGCGCTCGGCGGCGGCATGTCGTCGCGCCTGTTCCAGGAGGTCCGCGAGAAGCGCGGCCTGGCGTACAGCGTGTACTCGTACACCTCCGGATTCGCCGACACCGGCCTCTTCGGCGTGTACGCGGGCTGCCGCCCGAGCCAGGTGCACGACGTCCTGAAGATCTGCCGCGACGAGCTGGACCACGTGGCCCAGCACGGCCTGACGGACGACGAGATCGGCCGTGCCATCGGCCAGCTCGCGGGCTCCACCGTCCTCGGCCTGGAGGACACCGGCGCGCTGATGAACCGTATCGGCAAGAGCGAGCTGTGCTGGGGCGAGCAGATGTCGGTCGACGACATGCTCGCCAAGATCTCGGCGGTCACGCCGGACGAGGTCCGCGAAGTGGCCAGGGACGTCCTGGGCCGACGCCCCTCGCTCTCCGCGATCGGCCCGATCCAGGACAAGCAGGCGGCGCGTCTGCACGACGCGGTCGCCTAGCAGCGCCGACCGACAACGGGCCCGGCTCCCGTAAGGGATGTGGGCCCAACTCCCGTAAGGAATGAAGGACATGAGCAAGCTGCGCGTGGCGGTCATCGGTGCCAAGGGCCGGATCGGCTCGGAGGCCGTGCGGGCCGTCGAGGCCGCCGACGACATGGAGCTGGTCGCCGCTCTCGGGCGTGGCGACGGCCTGGAGACGCTGGTCGAGTCCGGCGCCCAGGTCGCGGTGGAGCTGACCACCCCGTCGTCGGTGATGGACAACCTCGACTTCTGCGTACGTCACGGCATCCACGCCGTCGTCGGTACGACGGGGTGGACCGACGACCGCCTCGCGCAGCTGCGCACCTGGCTGGCCGCGTCGCCGGAGACGGGCGTGCTCATCGCCCCGAACTTCTCCATCGGCGCGGTCCTCACGATGAAGTTCGCGCAGATCGCCGCGCCGTACTTCGAGTCGGTGGAGGTCGTCGAGCTGCACCACCCGAACAAGGCCGACGCCCCCAGCGGCACCGCCACCCGCACCGCCCAGCTCATCGCGGCCGCCCGCGAGCAAGCGGGCAGCGCCCCGCAGCCGGACGCCACGGAGACGGCGCTCGACGGCGCCCGCGGCGCGAACGTCGACGGCGTCCCCGTGCACGCCGTGCGCCTGCGCGGCCTCCTCGCCCACCAGGAGGTGCTGCTCGGCGGCGAGGGCGAGACCCTCACGGTCCGGCACGACTCGCTGCACCACAGCAGCTTCATGCCGGGCATCCTGCTCGGCGCGCGCCGGGTGGTGTCCACGCCGGGTCTGACCTTCGGCCTGGAACACTTCCTGGACCTCGGCTGACCGGGCCTCGGCCGGTCCGGAAAAGAAACCCCATGCGAGCGAAGATCACCTACGCCGTCACGGCTGCCGTCCTGGTCGTCTACTTCGTCCTGGTCGGCAGCCGCGGCGTGCTCCTGATACAGCACGGCACCGTCCTCACCGTCACCTTCGGCGTCGCGGTGCTGATCCTGCCGGTCATCGGCGTCTGGTTCCTCTGGAAGAACACCCGGTTCGTCCAGCGCGCCAACCGCCTCGCCGCCGAGCTGGAGGCCGAAGGCGGCCTGCCCGTCGACGAGTTGAAGCGCACGCCCAGCGGCCGCATCGACCGCGACTCGGCCGACGAGGTCTTCGCCCGGCGCAAGGCGGAGACGGAGGACACCCCCGACGACTGGCGTTGCTGGTTCCGCCTCGCCGTCGCCTACCACGACGCCAGGGACACGCCTAGGGCGCGCAAGGCGATGCAGCGGGCGATCGCGCTGCGCGAGGGCAGGGCGCTGAGCGCGTAGCGGCGCCCTGACGGCCGCTGGGGCAGCGCCCTCCGTCAGGCCGTACGGCGGTATTCGTCGGCCCAGACCTCGATGGTGTCCGCCGCCCGGTCGAAGGCCGTGCGGCGCGCCAGGAAGTCCGCGTTCCGGTCGGTCAGGAGCAGCCGCTGCTCGCCCGTGGCGCGGTCCTTGCGTACGAGGACCAGGGCCTGCCCCTGCACGGTGCGGGGCAGCCCGAGCCACCGCACCGGCTGCTGGGCCGTACGCACGGAGGCGATCTGCGCCCACGGCACCGTGTGCGTGCTCAGGAAGGCCACCCGGCGCAGCCCCTGCGCGCTCACCCAGGTGCCCATCCGGAGCAGCCGCAGGGCGGCGGCGATGATGAGGACGGCCAGACCGGCGCAGGCCGCCGCACCCGGCAGGGCACCGGCGGCCGCGATGATCACGGAGGCCACGAGGACGTACGAGGCCAGGAGCAGCAGTACGGCCGAGGCGGCGACGCGCCAGGGGCCCGGGCGGTACGGCCGGCGCCAGCGGTCGCGGTCCTCGAAGGGCAGCGCGGCGTCGTCCGTCGTGTCGTCGAAAGCGCGGTCCGCGGTCAGGAAAGGCAGGGGCACGGCTGATCCTCACTCAATCCACGCATGGGCTGTGCCCGGTGAGGTTATCCAGCCGTGCTCCCTGCTACCACCCCTGGGGGGCCAAGGGGGCTACCACCGCCGCCAGGGGCAGCGGCGGTCGTCAGCGTCCGTCTGATGCCTCGGACTGCTGGGTCTTGGCGGGTGACTGGTCGGCCGACATCGCGGGCATCCCGAAGAGCAGGGAGCCCACCAGGCCGGCCACCACGGTGAGGCCGATGAGCGTCCGGCCCGCGATCTGACTGGCCGTGGCGCGCTCACGAGGTGGGGGAGTGACGTTGCTGCGGAACTTGTCGGCTTCGGCGATGAAGGCGAAGGGTACGGGCTCTCGCCGACGGAACATGGGGCGCGCTTCTCCTCACGGGACTCGAACGGAACTCTGTTGAATAGACAGACGCGCGAAACGGCCAAAAGGTGCCCTGTTTCGGCAAATTCGTCGAAGATTGTCGGGACGGGTCACCGGACGGCCGATTGTCGGTGCCGGGCCATAGAGTGGGCGCCGCCCGAAGACGCACCCGAAGACGCGGACGGGCTGCCCGAAGATGCACATGGAAGGACCCCCGCCAGTGAGCGAGACCCCAGCCGAAGACCTCAAGCCCAGCTTCCGCAGCGATGTGACGGTCGAGCTGGTCAAGCATGCCGCGACCGACCAGGACGTCCTCTGGGCGGCGCGGGTCTCGACCGCGGGCGAGCAGTCCCTGGACGAGCTGAAGAAGGACCCGGAGCGCTCCAAGGGCCTGATCAACTACCTGATGCGGGACCGCCACGGCAGCCCCTTCGAGCACAACTCCATGACGTTCTTCATCAGCGCCCCGATCTTCGTCTTCCGCGAGTTCATGCGCCACCGCGTCGGCTGGTCGTACAACGAGGAATCGGGCAGGTACAGGGAGCTCCAGCCCGTTTTCTACGTCCCCGACGAGGCCCGCAAGCTCGTCCAGGAGGGCCGCCCGGGGAAGTACGTCTTCGTCGAGGGCACCCAGGCCCAGCAGGAGCTGACGGGCCGCGTGATGGAGGACTCGTACCGCCAGGCGTACGAGGCGTATCAGGAGATGCTGGCCGCCGGCGTCGCCCGCGAAGTCGCCCGCGCGGTCCTGCCGGTGGGCCTCTTCTCGTCGATGTACGCGACGTGCAACGCCCGCTCCCTGATGCACTTCCTCGGCCTGCGCACGCAGCACGAGCTCGCCAAGGTCCCGTCCTTCCCGCAGCGGGAGATCGAGATGGTCGGCGAGAAGATGGAGCAGGAGTGGGCCAAGCTCATGCCGCTCACGCACGCGGCGTTCAACACCAACGGCCGCGTCGCTCCCTGACGGGGGGCGTGCGACCGCGCGCGGCGCCGCCGGTCCGCCCCACGAGACGCGGATGCGCGGGTCCTTGAGGCACTGATGTGCGGATGAGCCGAGCGAAGTGTCCGTATTGCGGCATTTCTAGAAGTTCATCTAGCCTGATCAAACGGACCCGGCACTGCTTGAACCCCCGAGCAGGCAGTGCCGGGCTCCTCCCTCGTCAGGCCCTGTGCGTCACCCGAGGGGCGACCCCGCGCTGAGCAGCGAGTAGCGTGTTACCCATGGCTCCGACCTCCACTCCGCAGACCCCCTTCGGGCGGGTCCTCACCGCCATGGTCACGCCCTTCACGGCGGACGGCGCACTCGACCTCGACGGCGCGCGGCGGCTCGCCGCCCACCTGGTGGACGCAGGCAACGACGGCCTGATCGTCAACGGCACCACCGGCGAGTCCCCGACCACCAGCGACGCGGAGAAAGCCGAGCTCGTACGAGCCGTAGTGGAGGCGGTCGGAGAGCGCGCCCACGTGGTGGCCGGTGTCGGCACGAACGACACCCGGCACAGCATCGAGCTCGCCCGCGCCGCCGAACAAGCCGGCGCACACGGCCTGCTCACCGTCACGCCGTACTACAACAAGCCTCCGCAGGAGGGCCTCTTCCGGCACTTCACCGCGATCGCCGACGCCACCGAGCTGCCGGTGATGCTGTACGACATCCCGGGCCGCAGCGGCGTACCGATCAACACCGAAACGATCGTGCGCCTGGCAGAGCACCCGCGTATCGTCGCCAACAAGGACGCCAAGGGTGACCTGGGCCGCGCGAGCTGGGCCATCGCCCGCTCCGGCCTCGCCTGGTACTCCGGCGACGACATGCTCAACCTGCCGCTGCTCTCGGTCGGCGCGTGCGGCTTCGTCTCCGTCGTCAGCCATGTGGTCACGCCCGAGCTGCGCGCGATGCTCGAGGCGCACGCCAACGGCGACGTACAGAAGGCGACCGAGATCCACCAGAAGCTGCTCCCGGTCTTCACGGGCATGTTCCGTACGCAGGGTGTGATCACCACCAAGGCGGCGCTCGCCCTGCAGGGCCGCCCCGGCGGTCCGCTGCGTCTGCCGCTGGTCGAGCTCTCGCCCGAGGAGACGGCCCAGCTCAAGATCGATCTTGCTGCCGGCGGGGTACAGGTCTAATCACAGACTTCACAACTGAATAGCCAAGACCGCAGGCCACATGCCTGCACCCACACAACTGCTACTGCACGAACGTCACGCGCGCCACGTGCCCCGGAGGTACGTGGCGTGTGTGGTGAGGAGAGTCTTTTGAGTCATCCGCATCCTGAACTCGGCGCCCCGCCGAAGCTCCCGAAGGGCGGCCTGCGGGTCACCCCGCTCGGCGGCCTCGGCGAGATCGGCCGCAACATGACCGTCTTCGAGTACGACGGGCGTCTCCTGATCGTCGACTGCGGAGTGCTCTTCCCTGAGGAGGAGCAGCCCGGAATCGACCTGATCCTGCCGGACTTCACGTCCATCCGGGACCGCCTCGACGACATCGAGGGCATCGTCCTCACGCACGGCCACGAGGACCACATCGGCGGCGTCCCCTATCTCCTGCGCGAGAAGCCGGACATCCCGCTGATCGGCTCCAAGCTGACCCTCGCCCTGATCGAGGCCAAGCTCCAGGAGCACCGCATCCGGCCCTACACGCTCGAGGTCGCCGAGGGCCACCGCGAGCGCGTCGGTCCCTTCGACTGCGAGTTCGTCGCGGTGAACCACTCCATCCCGGACGCGCTCGCGGTCGCCATCCGCACGCCGGCGGGCATGGTGGTGCACACCGGCGACTTCAAGATGGACCAGCTCCCGCTGGACCGCCGCCTCACCGACCTGCACGCCTTCGCGCGCCTGAGCGAGGAGGGCATCGACCTCCTTCTCTCGGACTCGACGAACGCCGAGGTCCCGGGCTTCGTCCCGCCGGAGCGCGACATCTCGAACGTGCTCCGCCAGGTCTTCGCGGGCGCCCGCAAGCGGATCATCGTGGCCAGCTTCGCCAGCCATGTGCACCGCATCCAGCAGATCCTCGACGCGGCTCACGAGTACGGCCGCAGGGTCGCCTTCGTCGGCCGTTCGATGGTCCGCAACATGGGCATCGCCCGTGACCTCGGCTATCTGAAGGTCCCGCCGGGCCTGGTCGTCGACGTCAAGACCCTCGACGACCTGCCGGACCACGAGGTCGTCCTGGTCTGCACGGGTTCCCAGGGCGAGCCGATGGCCGCGCTGTCGCGCATGGCCAACCGGGACCACCAGATCCGCATCGTCTCGGGCGACACGGTGATCCTGGCGTCGTCGCTCATCCCGGGCAACGAGAACGCGGTCTATCGCGTCATCAACGGCCTGACCCGCTGGGGCGCCAACGTCGTCCACAAGGGCAACGCCAAGGTGCACGTCTCGGGCCATGCCTCGGCCGGCGAGCTGCTGTACTTCTACAACATCTGCAGGCCGAAGAACCTGATGCCGGTGCACGGCGAATGGCGCCACCTGCGCGCCAACGCCGAGCTCGGCGCCCTCACCGGCGTCCCGCACGACCGCATCGTCATCGCGGAGGACGGCGTCGTCGTCGACCTCGTCGAGGGCAAGGCCAAGATTGTCGGCAAGGTCCAGGCGGGTTACGTGTACGTCGACGGCCTCTCGGTCGGCGATGTGGGCGAGCCGGCCCTCAAGGACCGCAAGATCCTGGGCGACGAGGGCATCATCTCGGTCTTCGTCGTCATCGACTCCTCCACCGGCAAGATCACCGGGGGCCCGCACGTCCAGGCCCGCGGCTCCGGCATCGAGGACTCGGCCTTCAACGCGGTCCTGCCGAAGGTCCAGGAAGTCCTGGAGAAGTCGGCCCAGGACGGCGTCGTCGAACCCCACCAGCTGCAGCAGCTCATCCGCCGCACGCTGGGCAAATGGGTCTCGGACAACTACCGCCGACGCCCGATGATCCTGCCCGTCGTCGTCGAGGTCTGACGCTCGCCGGACCGGCCTCACGACGGGCCTGACGATCGGCCCCCTGGAGCGGGGCGCCTCGATTTGCATCGGGGCGCCCCGCTCCAGTACGTTTACGGCTCCGCCAGACGGGGAAGCGCCGCGCACGGACGTGCCGGAGGCCCACCCGAACGGGGCGGAAATGCCGACTCAGAACCTCTGATAAAGTCGGAGCCGCCGGAAAGGGAAACGCGAAAGCGGGCCCCTGAAAGGCACCGAGGAAATCGGAACG
>NZ_AOPZ01000035.1 GCF_000414115.1 Streptomyces aurantiacus JA 4570 | reverse complement strand
CGGCCCGCCAGCTCGGCGCGCACCAACTGGGCGATGTGGCCGCGCAGTTCGCGGAAGGCGGCGAGCCAGGCCGCGTCGGCCCCCGGCAGCGGTGTGCCCGGCGGGACCAGGCCCGCGCCGACGAGCCAGTCGCGCAGCCGCCGGACGTCGTCGAGGCGCTCCACGGGGTGGGTGGTGGCGACCAGGTCGAGGCAGGGCCGGCCGGCGTCGAAGCGGAGTTCGTGGAACGCGGAGTGATACGCAGCAGGGGACTCGGTCTTGGCAGCCTTGGCGGCCTTGGCAGCCTTGGCGGACGTCGTCGCACCCAACACCATGCGCCTTTCACCGCCCTTGGGGAGTGCCGGTGAGTGCCGTACCCCTACAGTGCCCGCCCGCGGGCGCCATCGGAACCCCTGCCACCGGGGGTGGTGCGCAGACGCCCGCGTATGCCGCCGCGCTTCTGAGCCATGGCCCGCGTCGTCGTCGGCCGGTTGACTGAATGCCATGAGTCGAAATGTGGCGACAGTACGCAAAAGCCGCAGCGCCGGGCTTGACGGGTTCTTCCTGGGCGCCGCCGCCCTTGCCATGGGCCTGATCGCCGGGACCTTCTACATCTTCGCGTGCGGCGTGATGCCGGGCCTCGCGCGCAGTTCCGACCGCGCGTACATCGAGGTCATGCAGAACATCAACGCGGCGTTCGAGAACGTGGTGTTCTTCGCGAGCTTCATGGGCGCGCTGCTGCTCACGGCGGTCGCGGCCTGGCTCCTTCGGCGCACCCCGGTGCGCTGGTGGGTGCTCGCCGCGCTGCTCGCGTACTTCGCCGTGTTCGTCATCACCGTCGCGGTGAACGTGCCCCTGAACGACAAGCTGATGGACGCGGGCGACCCCGCGAAGATCGCCGACCCGGGCGAGGTGCGGGCGGACTTCGAGGACGTGTGGGTGGCGTGGAACGTGGTGCGGGCGGTGCTGAGCACGCTCGCCCTGGGGTTGCTCGTGCGGGCGCTCGTGCTGTTCGGCCGCGTGCGCCGGGACGGCGCGGGGGCGGCTCAGTCCGCGTACTTGGACCCGACCGCCGGGTCGAGCGCGAGCCGGTAGCCGCGCTTGACGACGGTCTGGATGAGCTTCGGCGCCCCCAGTGCCGCACGCAGCCGGGCCATCGCCGTCTCGACGGCGTGCTCGTCGCGGCCCGCGCCCGGCAGCGCGCGCAGCAGTTCGGCGCGCGCGACGACCCAGCCGGGCCGCCGGATCAGGGCCCGCAGAAGCGCCATCCCGGCGGGCGGCACGGCCCGCAGTTCGCCGTCGACGACCACCGCGTGCCCGCGTACCTCAAGGCGGTGCCCGGCGATCGGCAGCGTCCGGGCCCGCGCGGGCAGCTCCTGGCACAGCAGCTGGACGAGGGGGCCGAGCCGGAAGCGCTCGGGCTGCACGGTGTCCAGGCCGCGGGACTGCAGCGGCAGCGCGGTGACCGGGCCGACGCAGGCGGACAGCACGTCGTGGCTCAGCGCGGCGGTGACCTCGGCCGTCATGCCCCGCTCCTCGGCGCGGGCGAACAGTGAGGCGGCGGCGGGCGCGGAGGTGAAGGTCAGGGCGTCGACGCCGCGGGACACCACGGCGTCGAGGAGCCGGTCGACCGGGGTGAGGTCGGTCGGCGGCAGCCACCGGTAGACCGGGACGAGGACGACGTCCGCGCCGCCCGCCCGCAGCGACTCGACGAACCCGGGCAGCGGTTCACCGTGCAGTTGCAGGGCGACGCGCCGCCCGTCGACCCCTTCCGCGAGCAGCCGGTCGAGCACCTCGGCCATCGACTCCGACGACGGCGACCAGTGCTCGGTGAGCCCGGCGGCGCGCACGGCGCCCTTCACCTTCGGCCCGCGGGCGAGCAGTTCGACCCCGCGCAGCCGCCCGAGCAGCGCCTCGCCGTACCCCCACCCGTCGGCGGCCTCGATCCAGCCGCGGAACCCGATGGCGGTGGTGGCGATCACCACGTCCGGGGCGAGGTCGATCAACTCCTTGGTGGCGGCGAGGAGTTCGCTGTCGTCCGCGAGCGGCACGATGCGCAGCGCGGGGGCGTGCAGGACGGTGGCGCCGCGCCGCTGGAGCAGCGCGCCGAGCTCGTCGGCGCGGCGGGCGGCGGTGACGCCGACGGTGAACCCGCTGAGGGGTCCGTGCTCCTGGCTGACGTTCATGACCACCGAGCCTCCCAACGGCCGGTGACGGTCGCGGATCACCACGATGTCCTCCGTGTTACGTCCCCTCGCGGCGCACGTGACCTGCGCCTCGTCACACCTGGGCGTACGTGGGCCGCGGCTCGTCGGCGGTGGCGGGCGTGGCCTGGGTGCGGGCGGCGGCCGGGCGGCGAAGGTATACGGCCCAGGTGACGGCGAAGCACGCGGCGTAGCAGAGCAGGAAGGCGACGAAGGCGCCGGTGCCGGAGCCCGCCGTCTGGAAGGACTGCCGGAAGGCGAGGTTGATCCCGAGCCCGCCGAGCGCGCCGACCGCCCCGATGAGCCCCATCGAGGCCCCCGAGAGCCGCCGCCCATAGGCCGCGGCCGCTTCCCCGGTGAGCCCCTTTCGCACCGCCTTGGCCTGGAAGATCCCCGGGATCATCTTGTACGTGGACCCGTTGCCGAGCCCGCTCAGCACGAAGAGCACCACGAACGCGCCGGTGAACAACGCGAGCGACTCCCTCATCGAGGCGACCACGACCACGCCCGTCGCCGCGGCCATCCCGACGAAGTTCCACAGCGTGATGCGGGCCCCGCCGTACTGGTCGGCGAGCCGCCCGCCCACGGGCCGGATCAGCGACCCGAGCAGCGGCCCGAGGAAGGTGATCTGCGCGGCTTCGAGCGGCGTACGCCCGAACTGTGTCTGCAGGACGAGCCCGAAGGCGAAGCTGTACCCGATGAACGACCCGAACGTCCCCACGTACAAGAAGGCCATGATCCACGTGTGCGGATCCCGTACGGCCTCCTTGGCCGCGCCGGTGTCGTTCTTCACGGAAGCGATGTTGTCCATGAACAAGGCGGCGCAGACGGCGGAGACGACGATCAGCGGAATGTAGATGCCCAGCAGCACGCGCGGACCGCCGCTGGCACCGATGACGGCGAGCGCCACCAGCTGCACGACGGGTACGCCGATGTTTCCGCCGCCCGCGTTGAGCCCGAGCGCCCACCCCTTCTTCCGCAGCGGGAAGAACGAGTTGATGTTGGTCATGGACGAGGCGAAGTTGCCACCGCCGACGCCCGTGAGCAGCGCACACACCATGAAGGCGGTGTAGGACGTCCCCGGCTCCATGACGACGAACGCCGCGATGGCGGGAAGCAGGAGCAGTGTCGCAGCGACGATCGTCCAGTTCCGCCCGCCGAAGCGGGCGACGGCGAAGGTGTACGGGACGCGGACGACCGCGCCGACCAGCGTCGCCATCGACACCAGGAAGAACTTCCCGGCGGCGTCGATCCCGTACTCCGGCCCCATGAACAGCACCATGACCGACCACAGGGTCCAGACGGAGAACCCGATGTGCTCGGACAGGACCGAGAAGAGGAGATTCCGCCGAGCGACCCGCTCCCCCTCCCGCTCCCAGAACTCCTGGTCCTCGGGATCCCACCGCACGATCCACGACTTCCGCTGCTGCGTCCCTACGTCCTCGGTCCTCATCCCACGCCTCCCCGGCAAGCGGCTGATGATCCCGAAGGTAGGGATGGCGCGTTTCAGCCCTGTGCCGGTGGGTGACCGTCGGGGAACTTCGGGCTCACGGTGGGGTGGGGCGGGTGGTGAGGCTCAGATGCCCCCGGCCCACTTGAGGGTGTCGGACCCGCCCTTGTCCCAGTCCATGACGACGGAGTCGCCGGAGCGGGACAGATCGGCGCCGACGTACTTCTCGTTCGTGCCGCTGCCGCACTTGAGCGCGAGCCGGAACTCGCCGCCGGCGCGGTCCTGCCCTAGGCCGGTGCACATGCCGGTACCGCCGGGGTCGAGGTACGAGACGATGTGCTTGCCCGCGGCCTGGCCGGTGGTCTGCTTGTCAGCGATGGTGAGCGTCTTCAGGCTGCTCCCGTCCTGCCACTGCCCCTTGAATCCGGTGGCCGGGGCGGGGCCGTCGCTGCTGTCGCCGCCGATGCCCCCGCTGGAGGGGGCCTCGGTGCCGGGGTCTTCGGTGCCGGGGTCGGCGGAGGGTATGGAAGGCGACTCTTCCCCGACGTCCCCGCCGTCCCCGGACGGCTCACCGCCCGGCGTCACCTCGGCCGACGCGCTCTTGTCGGCCTGCGGCTTCTTCTCGTCGTCCTTGTCCTTGTCGTCCCCGCTGACCAGGAAGAACACCCCGCCCCCGACGACGAGGACGGCGGCCACGGCCACACCGATGAGGACGGCACGCTTCTTCGGGTCGGTGCCGGGCGGCGGGGGCGGCGGGTAGGCACCGAACTGGGGCTGGCCGTACGGGGCCTGCCCGTAGGGAGCCTGCGGCTGGCCGTACGGCGGCTGCTGCTGCGGGTGGCCGTACCCGGGCCCCGGCGGGGCGGCAGGCGGCTGACCGGGGTACGGCGGCGGCTGATTCGGCTCGTACGGCCCGTTCGGCTGGTACTGCGGGGCACCGAATCCGTCCTGCGGGGGCTGGGCTGGAGGCTGCGTCATAGCTGTGAGCGTAATGGCCGAATCGCCGACCATCGCCAGACTGCTGCACGATCAGCGATTAGCCTCGCGCCGCAACTGGCCCACTCATTGCGTCCGACGATTTCCGGATGCCCTGGCTGCTCAATGCGCCACGTGTGCTTGACAAGCCTGTTGGCCGGCGGGACGCGCCGAAGAGCGCCGATTTCCCACGCCTCCCGAATGCCACGCCGCCTCCCAGCTACTCGCTCGTACGACGAACGGCACAGCCGTAGCCTTCCGCCCATCCGACGGTGAGGCAGCCTGTGTTGGTTAGGTGAGGGCACGGCGGATTCACTCAGGTACGGCCGGGAACCGCCCCATCAGCGGTTGATGGCCTGGATCTCCTGGACGACGACATCCTGGTCGGCGCCGAACTCGCCGTCGGGCAGGTTCTGTTCGCCCTCGGAGCCCGTGCCGGTCCAATGGATCTTCCAGGTGACGGTGGCCTTCAGGGGGTACGAGCCGTCGCCCGACGAGCGCAAGTACTTCACGCCGCACGGCGGGGTCTTCTTGGACTTGCCCTTGGCATAGGGCTCGCCGATGCGGCCGTCGTCGCCAAGGGGGCACACCCCGGAGGTGGGGTAGGTGCGGGCGTCCTCGGTGCCCGGGTCGATCTTCAGGGAGACGGGCTCGGCGGTGGTCGTGGCCTGGATGCCGAGCACGGGCACGGAGGCCGTCACGGACACCGGCTTGAACTCCGCCGCGTCCAGCCACGTCCAGGTCGGCAGGTTGACCTTGGTCTCGCCCTCCGGGGCCATGGCCACCTTCGTCCCCGGCACGCGAATCTCGGCGTACGCGAGGTGGGCGAGCATTTCCGGGGTGATCGCCTCGGGCACGTCGGCCGGGGGCGGGTCGCCCTTGTCCACCCAGAAGGTTTCCTTGTCGCACTTGTCCCAGCCGGGCGGATAGGACTTGTTGGGGTACGAGGACCACCAGTACCCCTTGTCCGCCTTGTCGAGGTTGAAGTTCTTGTACGGGTGCCCCTCGACGTACCGTTTGCGCTGCGCCAGGTCCCACTCGTGCCCGGTCGAGCCGACGGCCCAGACGGCCTCGCGCTCCTTCTTGAACTGGGCGGCGGTGTACCGCGGGGCGTACCAGCAGGGCGGCGGCGACCAGTTGCCGGCAGCCGTCACGGCTCCCGTCTCCGCGCCGGTGCCGTTCTTGGACCGGTCGTAGACGACGGCGCCGGCTTCGGCGGACAGTGTGCCGTCGCCGGACGCGTTGCCCTTGGCGGGCGGGTCACCGAAGCTGCCGCCGCCCGGGTCCTTGTTCGCGGACGCGGACGTCGCGGGCATCAGGCACAGGGTTGTCACGGAGGCGGCGATCAGGAGCGCGCGCGGAATGTGCCTCGTGTGCGTCACGCGGCTCATGGCCGGCACACCGAAGCGCCGCGGGTGGACGACATCTTGATCAGCTCCCAGACGCCGTCCTTGTTCTTCCGGACCTGAGCGCCGTAGACGACGTAGCTGTCCTTCGTCACCTTCGTCTCCTTGACCTTCTTGGTCTTGATGTCCTTGGTGAATGCCTTGCTCTCGTCCGCGCAGTACGTGAGGGACGCGGTGGTCTCCGAGCCGACCTTGACCTTCCGGTCGTAGTAGCGCGTCGTACCGGTGATCGTGAGCCCCTTGTCCTTGAAGGACTTCACCCACTGGTGGGCGGACGCCGCGGCCTCGCCCTCGGTGTAGAACGCGAGCGCCGGCAGCTCCGGGTCGCCCGCGGCGATCGCCGCGTCCAGGGCCCGGACGAACTCGGCGTTGTCGCCGAGGATCTCGTCCTGGACCGGGTCTCCGGCCTTCTCCGGCGTGAACGTGTTGGTCACGTCGCCCGGCAGCTCGATCTTCGGGCGCTCGGCGCCCTGCTCCTGGTCCTCGGGGGCGCTGGGGGAAGGGGACTTCTCCTCGCTGCCCTGGCCCGCCCCCTCGATCTTCTCGTCGCTCTTGGACCCGCCGTCGTCACCACCGCAGGCGGACAGCGAGAACACCGTGACAGCGGTCATCGCGGCTGCGGCGAGCAGGGTGGGGCGGCGGCGCGTCACGTTCGGCTCCCGGTGGGGCGAGGCGTCTTCGGAGCGCACCAAACTAGCCACCGTGGCCTGTCGAAGCCATAGTCATTTATGTCAACTGCCGCTACAGGAGCGGTCAAATGACGACACTATGGACGCCACAAGGCGGTAACGGCGACGCGGCGCCACCACACCGCGCCTCACCGGTAATGACTCACGCAGACCCTGGCCCTGACCGACGGCATCCCGCGCGGATTCTGTCGGCGATCTACCGCAAGGGCGCCCCGAATATCACTTCGGGAATAGCTGCTCGTACATAAGAACGGGAATATTGGGCGCAAATGTGTCTGTTGCGACCATGAGCTCTTCCGGGCGGAGGCGCCACCAACTGATGGGGCGGCTCGCGAGAAGAAGCTCGTACTCGACGTGAGGAGCAGTGCGCTCGGCCTGTAGCGGTGTCATCTTGCTGTTCGGCCCCGGAAGGCGGGGAGCGCCGGGGCGGCGGTGGACGCCGATGTAGTTGAGCCCCTGGCCGGTTGTGCGCAGCCGCCACACGACTAGGGCTGTGATGTCTTCCCATGGCACAAAGGCAGTGTGCTTCTCGTACTGAGCGATACCGCCGCCAAGCAGCACACCGACGCTGTCCACTCGAAAAGCCATCAGCCGCTTCCAGCCTACGCCAACAAGCAGTTGAAGAGGAGTGCGTATGAAGTACTCTTCGTATACTGCCGACCTCTTATCAGTCATGAGACCTCGCTTCGACCCGAGGGGGAAGTGTTGCGCCGCTGGAGAGTTTGCTGCGGCTTCTCGCTATTCAATGAGGCCGCACCACCTATGGCTGCATTTGGTTGCGGTTGACTGTATACGAACACTGGAACGTTGGGGGCAAACGTGTCCACGGCTGCCAGTAGTCGTTCCGGTTCAAGACGCCAGAGATTGATGGGCCGACTGGCGAGCAGAAGCTCGTATTTCACGTGTGGAGCGACTCGTTCAGCCGACTGCTGCGTCATCTTGCTGTTCGGTCCCGGAAGATGATGAGCCCCGGGGCGACGATGGAGGCCGATATGGCTGATCCCTCGGCCTGCTGTTCGCTGATGCCACACAACCACGGACGTGATATCCACCCATGGCGCGAAGGCTTTTCGCTTCTCATACTTAGCCGGAGCGCCGCCAAGCAATACACCTTCATTATCCACTCGAAGCGCCACCAGCTTCTCTCTCCATCCAACGCCGGACGGTAGTTGGATAGGGGTGCGGAGGAAGTTTGCCTCGTACACGCGCGGATCACTATCGATCACGGGGGGGACCTATCATTACGTTAGTGGGCAGATAGATAACGACGGTCGCCTACTTATGCTGCCCCTTCTTCTTGTTATCTTCTTCCTCCTGGATACGCTGAAGGATCTTCGCACGCTGTCCACGCGCAGCGTCTAGGGCGTCGTGAAGCTTCCTGCGCTTGCGCTTCCACTCCTCGCGGAAGTGATCAGCAGCCGGCCCCTTCCAAGCCTCGCGCCCAGATGCTGCGTCAACAGCATCCAGCGTCCGGTCAATCTCATCAGCGAAGCGCTTGAGGTTGACCAGGTCTCTTCTGCACTCTTCGACGCGCTCACTCATCTTTCGGCCTCCCTATCCCGAGCTCGATCCCCCTACAGGGCCGGCATGGTGATCAGGCGAACGATCTCTGAGTTGAGGGTGCGCTCACCCACCTTCCGCGCCCGGATGCCGGTGGGTGCCTGAGGCTTGTCCACACTCACGGTCCACACGGCGTCCTCGGTTGCGTACGCGGTAACCAGCGGCCCAGGCTGGTCCGCGAGCACGATCAACTGGCACACCACCAAGGCGTTGTTGATCGCCTCGGCCAAAGGGCCGTCGACCTGGTCGCTCGTCAGGGCCGTCGGATCGAGTTGTTGTTCCTTGCCGTCTCGGTCTGCTACGCCGAACGGATCCACTAGTGCCTGCATCAACTGCGCTGCGTCACCAGCCGAGTTGGCGAGCGTGAAGATGTGCATACCTCCACCGGTCACCTGTTCTATGAGCATGAGCTCCGGCGAGTGAACATAGACGAACCCATGGACACTCCCCCTCGACGTCTGCTGCTCAACAGCGAGGGCCTTGACTGCCGTACGCCGCAGAACCAGTGCCAGGTCAACGTCGGGGGTGACCCTCATCTCAAGATCGGCCATTCCCCCATTCTCGAATTTCCCCTCGGAGCGCATCAGTGCGTCAAGCTCAGGGATGTTGGCAATATCTATCGCACCCCGGGAAACGAGTGATCGAATAGCCGTCGCGAGCACCAACTCGCGCTGCTCGGAGTTCAATGTGGCCAAGTGCGGTGTGGGTGCCACGACCTCTTCCAGTGCATCTGGGTCCAATACCGCCAACTCCTCATCCGTAAGCTGAATGAGGGGCTGAGTTCCCCCTTCGGCCAGGGCCTCGCTAAGGAATTCACGGAACCTTTCTAGCTCGATATCAAGTTCAGGATGTACCATGATCCCCTCCTTGGATTTCAGCACGTCGACTGCTTGCCGACCACTGGTGCAACTCTCATGAACTCTTGGTATGGATCTCGATATTGAAATCACCAGAACCCAAACTTCTTTGTGCGGCTGGGCAGTAGATTGGTTATGGCGCGTTTAGCGTCGCCCACGACTTCCTTGCCCTTGTCTATAGCGTTACCTGTCGCCTTAGCTGTCGCACGCCAAGCCCCCTTGATATGTCTCTTAATACCTTCCCTGTTGTCGTAGGCCCAGGTTCCGAGAAAGTACGCCCCCGCTACGCCGAGGGCTGTCCAACCAACTACGGGTATGGCTGTAGCCACGCCTGTGCTAACACTCAGATAGGTTGCAGCGGAACCGCCCCACATAACGGTTGCAGCTCCCCCCAACTCTATGACCCCCATGCCACGGTCAAATCCCCCCAAGACGCCTTTGTGGTCCGGGAGGAAGAGCTCTCTCCCACCGTGGACAACCGCAAGGGGGAGGCTGACTTTATCCAAGAAACTGAGCCCTGGAGCCTGGTTGAGTAATTTTGTACCCAGCGGGATCTTCAGCTTTGTAGTAATAAACGTGCGTAGCGTCTGCTGCCACTTCCACGGCTCTTGATACAGGCGCTCAATACCGTTGAGCTTAAGAAGCTCTCGCATGTAGGCAATATTCTTGAGCTTGAGTCGATCACCGGTGATGCCGAAGTATCTATTCAGCTCAAGGACGGCCTGCGCCCCCTTGACGTTCTGCCCTTGCTGCCACCGCTTAAAGAGTTGCAGGGAGGCTTCGGCGCCTGACAATACCTTGGTGATTCGGAGGGGGGTTGTTAGATTCTTGCCCATCTCCTTGTATTTTTCGGCGTTGTCTTTGAAATCTTCGATAAGATCACCGACTTCACCTTTTGCGTCTTTCGCATCCTGCCAGGTCTTGAGGACACCGGTAAGACCGATGAACATCAGCTCGGCCTTGGGGTCCGAGTCCAGGATGCCGAGGCGTCGCCGGATGTCCTTCGCTTGATCTTGGGACCACGAGGAGTGGGCCGGAAACTTGCCGAGATTCCCTTGATCGCCGTCCCACTTGGCGAGGATTCCGGATACGAGAGGCCCTTGGATAGCGAGGGCTCTGCCCGCAACATCCAGCGACGCAGCTAACTGCCGCGCCTTCTCCTTCTTCATCCCTCGAAAGGTAGTCATGTGGATCCCCGTTGCTGGCGAGTGACTGATGGTGTGTTTGGGCGATGGTTCGGCGGTCTTCGGGATCCGACTCTGCCTCGCTGGCATCGACCGTGGGCCGCAGAGGTGGGTGCGCCAGGCGACGTGGGACTGGCTGCCGCGATGAGGTGAATCACGGTTGGCTCCCGGTGGGGCGAGGGCTAAGTCTAGGGACCTGACGCTATCCGCGGGACTCTTGGTTCGCCAGAGTGAAGTGACCTACAAGACAGAACAGTTGATCCAAGAGGTCTATGAGCAGGCGCTATTATCCCTAGAGTTACCTCGGCACGATGGCTGCATTCCTCCTTGTGCAGCGAGTTGGAGTTGTGGAGCAATGACTCCCGGCTTCACAGTCGTGATCGTGCTGGCTGGTAGGTCGCCAGCGCGGCACCGCGCAGTTCTCCGGACGATGAGGGGCCGGGCACGTCCACTACGAGTGCTACGTCGCGGTCCGCATCAGCCTGCTTGGTGACGGGACGAGCCATTGTTCTTCCCGCATGCCCTCCGCATCCATCGAGTTGTCATCGGGCAGGTCGGGTTCACCGTCGTGGAGTGGCAGGCGAACGTCCATACTGTCGCTGATCCGCCTTCCATCGCACCGCTCCCGCAACCGGGCAATGGCAAGGCAGAGTTGATCGTGCGTCACTTTTCGGTCGTTGAGCAAGTAGCTGGCACTGTCGAGGAGTTCACCGGCCATGCCGAGCTGTACTGATTCGATGGTGTCGGCGACACGAGGCACGTACCCGGTCCGTCGCAGACGAGGTAGCAGGGATTGCTTTCCAAGGTGGTCCACAGTGGGAGCCATGCCGTCCGTGCTGTGTCCATTGCGCGGTGACCTCCAATCCCCTGCGCCGACTGTGCTTGCGGCTGCTCTCGCGCGATTTCCCGCCGTACAAAACCGTCTACCGCAACTGGCGTCGGTGGCGGATCGAGGCCGCTGGGAGGAGATCCTCGCAGCACTACGGGCTCGGGGACGTACTGGTCAGGGGCGGGAACCAATCCCGAATGCCGACGTCGTGGACAGCCAGGGCGTCAAGGCCACCGAGCGCGGGGGCCGGCACGGAGTACGGCGGCGGCTAAACGGTCCTGGGCATCAAGCGCCACCTCCAGGTCGACGCCCTCGGCCTGGTCCTGGCGGTATGGGTCAGCCTGGCGAATGTCAGTGACCACAACGGAGCCTCGGTTCTGCTGCTGCATGCGCCGGTTCCCCCGGCTAAGGCATCTGCGGGCTGACCAAGGCTATCGCGGTCGCGACTTCCTGGCCGGGATCGAGCCGGAGACCGGGATCACCATCCAGATCGTGGAGCGCAAGGACGGCGGCTTCCGTAGCGTCTGCCTGGTTCCGCCCGCACTCTCAACGATCCCCTAGAACAGCGAATGCAAGAGCAAGACGACGATCCAACCAATCCTTCCTGCACATCGCCCTCATCGACGAGACAACACAGCAGGTTCTGCTTGTCGGGGGCTTCATACAGGCAGGGGCCCATGGCGGATGGCGGTACGGGAGGGGCCACGGAGGCGACATAGGTGCAGGGAGCGAACATCAGCGAGTCGCCCGCCCCTGGGGGACGCGGATGGCCCTGGTGCCGCGCACGGTCACACGTCGCTTCTTCGTGACCAGGCGCTCCGTCATTCCGATGGTGAATCTATTCACCCCAGCCCACTCGACGGCGGGTACAGGGTCTCCTCCCGTGCACCGCCCCTCCCGAACATCGTGCCCCTTCCTCAAGACGGCCGGCCCGACTCGCATAGCCGGGGTGGCCGTCCGCTTAGGAATTCACTGCATCACCGGTTGATGGACTGAATCTCCTTGACTACGACGTTCTGGTCGTCGCCGAATTCGCCGTCGGGCAGCCGATCACCGGCCTCGGTCGTGCTCGTCCAGGTGATCTTCCACGTGACGGTCGCGTTGAGCTTGTACGACCCGTCGCCCGACGACCGCAGGTATTTCACTCCGCACGGCGGGTTCTTCTTGGACTTGCCCCTGGCCCACGGCTCACCGATCCGGCCGTCCACGATGGGGCATTCGCCTGAGGCTGGGTAGGTCGTGGCGTCCTTCGTGCCGGGGTTGATCTTCAGTGAGACCGGCTCGGCTGTTGTCGTGGCCGAAAGGTTCGTGTCGGGCAGGCTCGCCGTCACCGAGACCTTCCTGAACTTGGCCTTGTCGAGCCAGATCCAGGTCGGCAGATTGACCTTCGTCTCATCCTCGGGAGCCATGGTGATATCGGTTTCGGGGAGGGGAAGTTCGTCGTAGGCGTACTCGGCGAGGACCTTGGGGGTGACCGCAAGGGGTTCCTTGGGCGTTTCGTTGTCAGGCACCCAGAACGGCAGCTTGTCGCAAGCGCTGGCTTCCGGGTCGTCCTTCCGATTGGGATTGACGGCTCCGGCCCAGAACATTCCCTCGCCCTGCTTGTCGAGGTTGTAGTCCTTGTAGGGGTCGCCATCCTTGTAGTAGGCGTCGAAGACGTCCCCTACGAAGTCGCCGAGGCCCAGGAACTTGAATTTCCGCCATTTCTTGACGGTGGCTTCGATCTCCTTGGGAGAGAAAGCAGGCTCGTACCAGCAGGCAGGCGGCGTCCAGTCGCCATCGACCGAGGACAGATTGCCGGTCTTGCCCGTTCTGGAATCACCATTGACCGTCGTCTGAACCTGGGTACGCACGTTGATGGTGCGTCCCTCACGGCCTGCATCGACGTCCTTACTGGTCCCGCCGGTGTTCTCCCGGTCCGCCCATGCGGCCGGAGCCGCTTGAACAGTTATGAGAATCGCGGCGCACAGCGTCAACATCGTGGGCTTGACGGCCCGATTCACGGCTGGCATACCTCACTCCCCCGCTTCGACATGCTCCTGGTCGTCTGCCAGACGCCCTGGTCGTTCTTCCTCAGACGGTCGTTGTAGGCAACGTAGGAATTTTTGGTCGCCTTGGTGACATTGACCTTCTGCGTCTTGACGTTCTTGGTGTACCCCTTTGTCTCGTCAGCACAGTAGGTGAGGCCGGCTGAGCCATCCTTACTGAAACTGACCTTGCGGTCGTAGTAGCGAACGGTGCCGGTCACGGTCGTGCCGTCCTTCACAAACCCGCTGATCCAATCGACCGATCCCAGGTACGCCGAGTCCTTGCTGTAGAACGCCACCGTCTTGGACTTGGGGTTACGCTTACCGATGGCCTCGTCGATCGCCCGCAAGTAGTTGGCGTTGTCCCGCAGCACAGCGTCCGACTTGGCGTCGCCCAGCGTGTCGGGGCTGAAGACCAGCTTGTCGCCGTCAGGCAGCTCGACCTCCGGCCGGTCGATCCCGTCATCGGAAGCCTTCGCCGACGGCGAAGCCTTCTCGCTCGCCGTCGACCCAGCCCCCTCAATCTTCTCGTCACCCTTGGAGTTGCCGTCTCCGCCACCGCAGGCGGAGAGCGACAGGGCCGCGGCGGTAGTCAGCGCGGCCACCGCGAGCAAGGCAGGTCGGCGGTTCACAGTCAGCTCCCGGTGGGACGTTGGGTCAGTGGGTTCACTTGAGTGAACCCACGCTATCCACGGGCAAAGCGTGATGCGAGAGTGAGGTATCCCCAGCACGGGGATAGATATGGGCATATCGACGCCCTGTACGGGACGTTGTTGCCTAACATTGACCATCCTCCCCGCGCTTCACGGGGATTCCTATCAGCTCGCGTGAGCGGGCCCTGGGGCTTCACGCATCCGCCCCCGGCCAGTGGCCGGGACTCGCGTCTGCGGGACGCTGCGCGTGCTGTTGGTAACCGTGCCACCGGTCCGGCGGGCACGGGCCTCGATCTCGATCGAGGCGTTGTGGTCGGCGTCGTCTTCGTGTCCGCAATGGACACACCGGAACAGGCGTCCGCAGCCGAGCCGGGATTCCGGATCGGCATTCCCGCAGGCAGGATTGCCACAGGTGTTGGAGGTGCGGAACGGCGGGACCGCGATCAGCACGGACCCGTACAGCCTGGTCTTGTACTCCAGCTGACGGCGCCGCTCGCCAGGTGTGTTGTCCAGGATTCCTCGATTGAGCCCAGCCTTGGCCCGGACGTTCTTCCCCGGCGTCTCGACCGTGCCCTTCGCGGACTTCGTCATGCTCTTCACGCGCAGGTCCTCAATAGCGACCATGCCTTGGTTTCGGGCCAGGCCGGTAGTGAGCTTGTGCGTGTGATCCCTGCGCCGGTTGGCCTGCCGGGTCTTCAGCCTGGCGATCTGACCGATCGTCTTGCGCAGACGGGTCCCCCGTACTTTCCCTGATTGTGCTTCTTCGTGTACGTGATCTGGCGGGCCTTGCGCTGCTCCAGATGTTTGAGCCGGGCCTTCTCGTTCTTGCTCAGGGACGGCGGCATGAGCCGCGGTGCCGTCTCGGTCGAGACGTACGCGGACGCGGCGACGCCGAAGTCCACACCACACGCGGGCAGTCCGTTCGGAGCAGCGAGCCTGGCTCCGGTGTGGATACCGAAGGAGACGTGCCAGTCGTTGCCGTCCCGCGAGACGGTGGCGTTGCGGATCGTCCCGCCCAAAGCACGGGAGAGCCTGAAGCGCAGCCATCCGAGCTTGGGGAGCTTCACTTCGGCCCAATGCCGGTTCAGCTTGCGTACCTCGACCCGCTGGCCCTTGAACGGGATGGACATCCGGTACCCGCGCTTCTTGAACGCCGGGAAACTCGCGGGGTGGTCCGGGTTCCAGAAGTTGGTGTAGGCCCGGTCGAGGTGGGTGAGGACCATCTGACCGCACTCGGACGGCAGATCAGCGAGCCAGTCGATCTCGCCCCGGCCGATGGCCAGGTGCTTGCACTGCTCCGCCGAGCGCAGGGTGTAGCCGCGCTGCTCGTACAGGTAGATCCGCTGGGCGAGGGCCACATTCCACAGAGCTCGCACGGTGTGTCCCCACCCGGTCAGGACCTGGTCCTGCGCCTCGGTGGGGTACGCACGGTACTTGCGCCCCATGTCCGCCTTCATGCCTCCATTTTACCGTTGGTCTATGACCCAGGTTCGTACAGGTAGACACTGCACATTCGCGATGCACGTCCACTTGGCTTTTGTGACGAAGTACCGGCACAAGGTGTTCGTCGACCGGCACCTGAACCGAATGGAGGAAATCATGCGTGAGGTGTGCGCCGACTTCGAAACCGAACTGGTGGAGTTCAACGGCGAGAACGGCCACGTCCACCTGCTCATGAACTTCCCGCCCAAGGTGGCCGTCTCCAAGCTGGTCAACTCCCTCAAGGGCGTGTCCTCCCGCAGGATGCGCCAAGAGTTCCCCGACCTCGCCCAGCGCTACTACCGGGCCAACAAGCTCTGGTCCGGCTCCTACTTCGCCGGCTCAGCCGGTGGGGCCCCACTCAGCATCCTCCGCCAGTACATCGAGCAGCAGAACCGTCCGCAGTAGCGTGCGGGTGAGAGCAATCCTGAGAAGCGATTCTCCGTGCCCTGTGACGGAGCCTGCTCGCTAGATCATTGGTCGCACAACGCCCCGTGATGATTACCTCCTTGTGCCAGTCCGCGGCACGCGGCCCGCCCCGTCCGGCCACCACCGCGGCCGCCGTCCCGCCGCCAGATCCTCGACCCACCCCGCCGCGAGGACCGTCAGCGCGATGAGCGGCCAGATCAGCAGGGCCATCCACACCATGTACGTCGCGTCGAGCGCGGCCGTCATCCGCTCGTCCATGAACGGGAGGTCGTACGCCCGGTCGATGAGCGGGACCGTGGCCAGGAGGAGGAGGTTGTGCCAGAGGTAGATCGTGACGGCCCTGTTGTTGGTCAGGGTCACCAGCCTGTCGTACTTCGCCAGGCGGCCGGGGAGCTCCCGCCACGACGGGGAGTACGCGAGCAGGATCACCACGAAGCCCAGCGACCACGTCGCCTGGGCCAGGGGGATGTCGTTCAGGTCCCAGCCCTCCGGGCCGAGGTGGCCGGACGCCCACCACAGGCCGAAGGCCATGAGCAGGGTGGCCAGTGAGACCGCCAGATAGCGGGGGACGCGCGCGAGCACGCCCTCCTGGTGCGCGAAGCCCAGGACCCAGCAGCCGCCGTACACCGCGAAATCCGTCACCGCGTTGCCCGTTTCGCCGGGGATCCGGATGATCCCCGCGGTGATGAGGGCGGTCAGCGCGAGCGGCGCGAGCAGCGTCGCCCGGGGTGCGCGGCGGAACGCCCACAGCAGCAGCGGGGACGCGAGCACGAACCACAGGTACGCGCGGAGGTACCACAGCGGGCCCACCGCCTGCGCGGGCCAGGCGCCCTCCAGGAGGCCCGCCTCGCCCCCCAGGTGCCCGGGGAACGGCGGGGCGCCGAGCGGGACGATGTAGGTGGTCAGGCTCAGCAGGCCCCAAGAGCCGCCGTGGTCGGGGTCCTCCCCCGGGTTCCAGCCGCCGGCGAACAGCAGGAACAGGGCCGTCGCGCTGAACGCCCACAGGGGTGGCAGGAGGCGGCGTACGCGGCCTCTGATCACCGACCAGGACGGGCGGCGGTCCAGTGACCGGGCCATCAGCGCGCCCGCGAGCGCGAACATCACGCCCATGGACGGGAAGAGGACCGTCAGCCAGGCCCAGCCGAAGAGGTGGTAGACCACGACCCGGATCAGGGCGAGGGAGCGCAGCAGGTCCAGATAGCGGTCACGGCCACGGTCATGGCCGACGGGCTTCGCGGACTGCGGGGACCGCGGGGGCTTCGCGGACTGCGGGGACTCCGCGGCCCGGTCGGCGACCGGAGACGGAGGCGTCGGATACGTCATGCCACAGGGCTCCGTTCCACCCCGGCGCCCACCGGCTCCCGCGGGCCCGGCACGACCGGCGGTACCCCGACCGGCGGCGCCCCCACCGCCCCGGTCCGCCGCAGCTTCTGCCACCGCAGCCGCCCTCCGGTGAGCGCGGTGATCCAGGACTGCAGCAGCACCACGTACATCAACTGCCGGTAGAGGACCTGCTGGAGGGGCAGCGAGACGAGGTGGGTCATCGGTTCGCGGTCGAGCCGGAAGGCGTACGCCGCGCACACCGCCTGGACGGCGAGCACGCCCAGCCAGGCCGCGACGGTCTGCCGGGTGGGGCCGAAGACGAGGCCGTAGAGGAGGAAGACGTCGATGAGGGGGGCGAGCAGCGGGGCCAGGACCATGAACAGGGAGACCAGGGGCAGGCCCACGCGGCCGAAGCGGCCCGACGGGCCGCGCTCGAACACCGCGCGCCGGTGCTTCCAGATCGCCTGCATCGTGCCGTACGACCAGCGGTAGCGCTGGGACCACAGTTGCCGCACCGTCTCCGGGGCCTCGGTCCACGCGCGCGCCCGCTCGGCGTACACGACCCGCCAGCCGGCGCGGTGCAGCGCCATCGTGATGTCGGTGTCCTCGGCGAGGGTGTCGTCGCTCATGCCGCCGACGCGCTGAAGGGCGGAGCGGCGGAAGGCGCCCACGGCGCCGGGGATGGTCGGCATGCAGCGCAGCACGTCGTACATCCGGCGGTCGAGGTTGAAGCCCATCACGTACTCGATGTGCTGCCAGGCGCCGATGAGGGAATCCCGGTTGCCCACCTTCGCGTTGCCCGCGACGGCGCCCACGCGCGCGTCGGCGAACGGCTGCACCAGCTTGCGCACGGTGGACGCCTCGAAGACCGTGTCGCCGTCCATCATCACGACGAGGTCGTGACGGGCGTTCGCCAGGCCCCTGTTGAGGGCGGCGGGCTTGCCCGCGTTGTGCTGGCGTACGACGCGTACGTCCGGCAGGCCGAGGTCCTCGACGATGCGGGCGGTGCCGTCCGTGGAGCCGTCGTCGACGACGATCACCTCGATGGGATGGTCACTCGCCATCAGGGAACGGACGGTGCTCTCGATGCACTTCGCCTCGTTGTAGGCGGGCACGAGGACCGAGACCGGTTCCGTCACCTCCGTAGTGCCGCCCCAGCGGAAGCCCGGCCCGCGGACCCTGCGGGCGTGGGCCGCCGAGAGCAGCAGCATGAGGCCGAAGCGGGCCAGCACCAGGACGCCGATCACCGCCAGGCCCACCACGAGGACGTCCGTGACGCACTCCGAGGCGCCGACCAGGAAGACCCAGGCGTTGCCCTTCCACAGCTCGACGCCCTGCACGCGCGCGTGCGCGCCTGGTGCGCCCAGGGCCGCGGTGAGGCTAGTGAACTCGTACCCCTGCTCCTTCAGTTGAGGAAGAAGACGGTCGAGTGCCGCGACCGTCTGGGAGCGGTCGCCGCCCGAGTCGTGCATCAGGACGATGGCGCCCTCGCCGTTCGCGGGCGTGGCCCGGCGGACGATCTCGTCGGCGCCCGGCCGCTTCCAGTCCCCGCTGTCGATGTCGTTCAGGACCGTGAGGTAGCCGTGGCTGCCGGTGTACCGCGCGACCGACCACGACCTGTTGTCCATGGCGTCGGCGAACGACGAGTACGGCGGCCGGAACAGGGAGGTGCGGATGCCCGCGGCGCCCGCGAGTGCGAGCTGGCTCTGCGACAGCTCCCGGTCGATGCGGTCCTTCGACTGGTACGACAGGTCCGGGTGGTTGAAGGTGTGCACGCCGACCTCGTGGCCCTCCTCGACCATGCGGCGGACCAGGCCGGGGTGGCGCGATGCCATGCTGCCGGTGACGAAGAAGACGCCGTGCGCGTCGTGTTCGGCGAGGGTGTCGAGGACCTTCGGGGTCCACTTCGGGTCGGGCCCGTCGTCGAAGGTGAGCACCAGACGGTGGTCGGGGACGGTCAGGGACGCCGGGCGTCCACCGCGCGTGTCGATGACCGGGCCGCCCCTGATGATCTCCTTCGGCACCTGATCGGTGGCCGCGGGCGGGCGCACGCGGTGGTCGGCGAGGATCTCGTTGTGTACGTAACCGCGGAGCATCAGCATCGCGAGCAGGGCCACGAGGAGGAGTGAGGGCAGCAGATAGCGCATGGGGAGACGGCGGCGCACGGCAGCACGCTTCGAGCGCCGGCCGTGGGCGTGGCCGGTCCGGGCGTGGTCGGTCCGGGCGTGGTCGGTCCGGGCGCGGTCGGCTCCCTCTCGGCCTGACGGGTGTGACGGGTGTGACGGGCGTGGCAGGGATGACCCGCGCCTGCTGGAACGGAAGTTCATACGCGTCCCACCTCCGGCGCCCGGTGGTCGGCGGTGGCCCTGGTGTCGACAGCCGTGGCGGGGCCCGTGTCGGTGACGGTGTCGGCGTCCGTGCCCGGTGCCGTGCCGCCGCCCGTGTCCGCCCCGGTGCCCCCGCCCGCCTCGCCGCCGCCCGCCTCGCC
>NZ_AOPZ01000034.1 GCF_000414115.1 Streptomyces aurantiacus JA 4570 | reverse complement strand
GGGCAGCACCCGGCCGGTCAGGGCGAGCGCCATGTGGTCGCCGACCGGCACGTCCACGTCGGCGTCCTCGGGGCGGCCGACGTGCGCGCGGGGGCCGACGCTGCCCGCGCAGGTCCACGGCGTCACGTCGCTCTCGCGTTCCAGGAGCGCGACGGCCTCCATGCCGAAGGTCTCGCGCACGGTCTCCAGGAGGGACTCCAGGCTGTTCTCGCCGCGCAGCACGCTGCCCGCGAGGTGCGAGAGGATCTCCGACTCGGCGCGCAGCCGCGCGGCCTGATGGGTCCGGCGGGCGGCGAGGTCCACGACGGAGGCGACCGAGATCGCCACGGACACGAAGACGACGATCGCGACGATGTTCTTCGCGTCGGAGATCGTCCACTGGTGCAGCGGCGGGGTGAAGTAGTAGTTGAGGAGCAACGAGCCGAACGCCGCCGACGCGAGCGCCGGTATCAGGCCGCCAAGCAGGGCCGCCGCCACGGTCAGCGTGAGGAACAGCAGCATGTCGTTCGCGAGACCGAGGTCCACGTCGATGTGCGTGAGAAGCAGCGTGAGCAGCGCGGGACCGGCGACGCCGACCAGCCAGCCCCAGATGATCCGGGAGCGGCCGAGTCGCGCGCCGCGCGCCACCGGCAGGCCCCGCCCCTTGGCGACCTCACCGTGCGTGACGATGTGGACGTCGAGGTCGGGCCCCGACTCGCGGGCGACGGTCGCGCCGACGCCGGGTCCGAAGATGTACTGCCAGGACTTGCGGCGCGAGGAGCCGAGGACGATCTGGGTGGCGTTGACGCCCCGCGCGAATTCGAGCAGGGCCCCCGGGATGTCGTCGCCTATGACGTGATGGAACGTTCCGCCCAGGTCCTCCACGAGGGTGCGCTGGACGGCCAGCTCCTTGGGCGAGGCGGCGGTGAGGCCGTCGCTGCGGGCGATGTAGACGGCGAGGATCTCGCTGCCGGAGCCCTTGGCGGCCATGCGGGCGGCGCGGCGGATGAGGGTGCGGCCCTCGGGTCCGCCGGTGAGGCCGACGACGATGCGCTCACGGGCCTGCCAGGTGGAGCGGATGTTGTGCTCGCCGCGGTACTGCTGGAGGTATTCGTCGACCCGGTCGGCTACCCACAGCAGCGCCAGCTCGCGCAGGGCCGTCAGGTTCCCGGGGCGGAAGTAGTTGGACAGGGCCGCGTCGACCTTGTCCGCCTTGTAGATGTTGCCGTGCGCCATCCGGCGGCGCAGCGCCTGCGGCGACATGTCGACCAGCTCGATCTGGTCGGCCCGGCGCACCACCTCGTCCGGGACCGTCTCGCGCTGGCGGACGCCGGTGATCGATTCGACGACGTCGCCGAGCGACTCCAGGTGCTGGATGTTGACGGTGGATATCACGTCGATGCCCGCTTCGAGGAGCTCCTCGACGTCCTGCCAGCGCTTGGCGTTGCGCGAGCCGGGCACGTTGGTGTGCGGCAGTTCGTCGACGAGCGCGACGGCGGGGGCGCGGCGCAGGACGGCGTCCACGTCCATCTCCGTGAACAGCGAGCCGCGGTACTCCAGCTCCTTGCGGGCGACCTGCTCCAGACCGTGCAGCATCACTTCCGTGCGGGGACGGTTGTGGTGCTCCACGAAGGCCACGACGCAGTCGGTGCCGCGCTCGATACGACGGTGTGCCTCGGCGAGCGTGGCGTACGTCTTGCCGACGCCCGGTGCCGCACCGAGGTAGATCCGAAGCTTGCCGCGTGCCATGGCCCCATTGTCTTCCTGAAACTGCTGTGTACGCAGCGTCGACCTTACGGCCAACATTCACGGCAAAACGGATGAGCCCGACCTTCCTGGAGCTCCTTGACGTAACTCTGATGCCCTCCCCCGCGTCCCGCGTGGGGCACGACACACCCGGGCCGGGGCACGGCCCACGACTTTCGGCCGCCGCGGCGGAGCGGGGCTTTCGGCCGGGACAGCACGGCGGGAATTTCAGCCCGGGGCGGCCAGCAGAAGTGACCGTCAAGGCGCGCAGAAGGCCCGCGGTGATTCGGGGAACCGAATCACCGCGGGCCTTGAGGCAGTCGCGAGAGGGAAGTCAGCCCTTCTCCGCCACCAGGTGCTTCAACGCGATGTTGAGCTTGAGGACGTTCACCCGGGGCTCACCCATGAAGCCGAGGACGCGGCCGTCGGTGTGGTCGTCGACCAGCTTCTCCACCTGCTCGGCGTCCAGGCCGTTCTTCTCCGCGACGCGGTGGACCTGGAGGTCGGCGTAGTCGGGCGAGATGTGCGGGTCGAGGCCGGAGCCCGAGGACGTGACGGCCTCGGCCGGGATGTCGGCGGCCCTGACCTTGAAGTCCGCCGTCGAGTTGTCCTTGATGACGGCGTCCCGCGCGGCCCTGACCTGGGCGCACAGCCCCTCCTCGGCCTTGGGGTCGCACACCTCCTTGTCGCCCTTCTTCATGGTGCCGGAGTCGCCCGCGAGGTTGGTCGCGCCCGAGATGATCAGCTTGTACCGGGTGTTCTCGCTGTTCACGGCGAGCCCGTTGGACGGCCGGGGCTGGAACCACTTCAGGTCCGGGTCCGGGGTCTCCTGGCCCTTCTTCAGCGGCAGGTCGTACCGCTGGCCGATGAGCTCGGAGCCGACGACCTTGCCGCCGTCCTTGACCTCGGAGCCGTTGGCCTTGTTGTTGAACAGGGCCTGGGCGACCCCGGTCACGGCGAGCGGGTAGATCACGCCGCAGATCACGGTGAGCACGAGCAGGGCCCGCAGCCCGGCGCCGAGCAACCTGGCGGTGTTGCCTACGGAGTTGTTCATTTCAGGTCACCCAATGCCGGGGATCAGGGAGATGAGCAGGTCGATGATCTTGATGCCGATGAACGGGGCGACGAGCCCGCCGAGCCCGTAGATGCCGAGGTTGCGCCGCAGCATCCGGTCCGCGCTCATCGGCCGGTACTGCACGCCCTTGAGGGCCAGCGGCACCAGGGCCACGATGATCAGCGCGTTGAAGATGACAGCCGACAGGATCGCGGACTTGGGGCTGGTCAGGTCCATGATGTTGAGCTTGTCCAGGCCCGGGTAGACCACCGCGAACATCGCCGGGATGATCGCGAAGTACTTCGCGACGTCGTTGGCGATCGAGAAGGTGGTCAACGCACCCCGTGTGATCAACAGTTGCTTGCCGATCTCGACGATCTCGATCAACTTGGTCGGGTTGGAATCAAGGTCCACCATGTTCCCGGCCTCCTTGGCGGCCGAGGTACCGGTGTTCATGGCCACGCCGACGTCGGCCTGCGCGAGCGCGGGCGCGTCGTTGGTGCCGTCACCCGTCATCGCGACGAGCTTGCCACCGGCCTGCTCGCGCTTGATGAGCGCCATCTTGTCCTCGGGCGTGGCCTCCGCGAGGAAGTCGTCCACGCCCGCCTCGTCGGCGATCGCCTTGGCCGTCAGCGGGTTGTCGCCCGTGATCATGACGGTCTTGATGCCCATGCGGCGCAGCTCGTCGAACCGCTCCCGCATGCCCTCCTTGACGACGTCCTTGAGGTGGATGACGCCCAGGACGCGGGCGCCCTCGGTGTCCTCCAGGGCGACGAGCAGCGGCGTGCCGCCCGCCTGCGAGATCTTGTCGGTGAGCTCCTGGGCCTCGGGCGTGACGGTGCCGCCGCGCTCCTGGACCCAGGCGACGACCGAACCGGTCGCGCCCTTGCGGACCTTGCGTCCGTCCACGTCCACACCCGACATCCGGGTCTGGGCGGTGAAGGCGATCCACTCGGCGTCGGTCAGCTCGCCCTGGTGGCGCTCGCGCAGGCCGTACTTCTCCTTGGCGAGCACCACGATCGAGCGGCCCTCGGGGGTCTCGTCGGCCAGCGAGGAGAGCTGAGCGGCGTCGGCCACCTCGGCCTCGGTGGTGCCGCGCACCGGCACGAACTCGGCGGCCTGGCGGTTGCCGAGCGTGATGGTGCCGGTCTTGTCGAGCAGCAGCGTCGATACGTCACCGGCGGCCTCCACCGCGCGGCCTGACATCGCGAGGACGTTGCGCTGGACCAGGCGGTCCATGCCCGCGATGCCGATCGCGGAGAGCAGCGCGCCGATCGTCGTCGGGATCAGGCAGACAAGGAGGGCGGCCAGAACGATCATGGACTGCTCGGCACCGGCGTACACCGCGAACGGCTGGAGCGTGACGACCGCGAGCAGGAAGACGATGGTCAGCGAGGCGAGCAGGATGTTCAGCGCGATCTCGTTGGGCGTCTTCTGCCGGGCCGCGCCCTCGACCAGGTTGATCATCCGGTCGATGAAGGTCTCGCCGGGCTTCGTCGTGATCTTGATGACGACGCGGTCGGAGAGCACCTTCGTACCGCCGGTGACGGCCGAGCGGTCGCCGCCGGACTCGCGGATGACCGGCGCGGACTCACCGGTGATCGCCGACTCGTCGACGCTCGCGACGCCCTCGACGACGTCGCCGTCGCCGGGGATGACGTCGCCCGCCTCACAGACGACCAGGTCACCGATCTTGAGCTCGGTGCCGGGTACCTGCTCCTCGGTCTTGCCGTCGGTGGACAGCCGGCGCGCGACGGTGTCCGTCTTGGCCTTGCGCAGCGTGTCCGCCTGGGCCTTGCCGCGGCCCTCGGCCACCGCCTCCGCGAGGTTCGCGAAGATGGTGGTCAGCCACAGCCACGCGGCGATGGCCCAGCCGAACCAGTCGCCCGGGTCCTTGACGGCCAGCACGGTGGTGAGCACCGAGCCGATCAGGACCACGAACATCACGGGGGCCTTGATCATCACCCGCGGGTCGAGCTTCCTGAGCGCGTCCGGGAACGACTTCAGCAGCTGCTTGGGGTCGAACAGGCCGCCGCCGACCTTGCCCTCTTCCGGCTTGTGCCCGGTGGGCACATCCTGGTGCGGCGCACGCGTGGGAGTGGCCGTGGACGTGGGAGTCATGGAGCCTGGCTCCTCTTGCTTCCTGGTGTCGGTGGTCATGACGCGAGACCCTCGGCGAGGGGCCCGAGCGCGAGCGCCGGGAAGTACGTCAGACCGGTAATGATCATGATGGTGCCGACCAGCAACCCGGTGAACAGCGGCTTCTCCGTACGGAGCGTGCCCGCCGTCTTCGGGATCGGCTTCTGCTCGGCCAGCGAACCGGCGAGCGCGAGGACGAACACCATCGGCAGGAACCGGCCGAGCAGCATCGCGAGACCGATCGTGGTGTTGAACCACTGCGTGTCCGCGCTCAGCCCCGCGAAGGCCGAACCGTTGTTGTTGGCGCCGGAGGTGAAGGCGTACAGGATCTCGGAGAAGCCGTGGGCTCCGCTGTTGAGCATCGAGTCCTTCGGCGTCGACAGGGCCATGGAGGCGCCGGTGAAGCCGAGCACGAGCGCGGGCGTGACGAGGATGTAGCAGGCCGCGAACTTGATCTCGCGGGTGCCGATCTTCTTGCCCAGGTACTCCGGCGTACGGCCGACCATGAGACCCGCGATGAAGACGGCGATGATCGCCATGATCAGCATGCCGTAGAGGCCGGAGCCGGTGCCGCCGGGCGCGATCTCGCCGAGCTGCATGCCGAGCAGGTCGAGGCCGCCGCCGAAACCGGTGTTGGAGGAGTGGAAGGAGTTCACCGCACCGGTCGAGGTGAGCGTGGTGGACACCGAGAAGATCGCCGAGCCGCCGATGCCGAACCGGGTCTCCTTGCCCTCCATCGCGCCGCCGGCGAGGTCGAAGGCCGGGCCGCCGTGGTGGAACTCGGTCCACATCATCAGCGCGATGAAGCCGAGCCAGATCGTCGCCATCGTGGCGAGGATCGCGTAGCCCTGCTTGATGGAGCCGACCATCTTGCCGAAGGTCCGGGTCAGGGCGAACGGGATCACCAGGATCAGGAAGATCTCAAAAAGGTTCGAGATCGGATTCGGATTCTCGAACGGGTGGGCGGAGTTGGCGTTGAAATAGCCGCCACCGTTCGTGCCCAGTTCCTTGATGACTTCCTGGGAAGCGACCGCGCCGCCGTTCCACTGCTGCTCGCCGCCCATGAACTGGCCGACCTCGTGGATGCCGGAGAAGTTCTGGATCGCGCCACAGGCGACAAGCACGATCGCGCCGATCACGGAGATCGGGATCAGAATGCGTACGACACCACGCACCAGGTCGGCCCAGAAGTTGCCGAGTTCACCGGTGCGCGAGCGCGCGAAGCCGCGCACCAGCGCCACGGCGACGGCGATGCCGACGGCGGCGGAGACGAAGTTCTGCACCGCGAGGCCACCGGTCTGCACGACGTGGCCCATGGCCTGCTCGCCGTAGTACGACTGCCAGTTGGTGTTGGCGACGAAGGAGGTGGCGGTGTTGAACGCCTGGTCCGGGTCGATGGCCTTGAAGCCCAGCGAACCCGGCAGCGAGCCCTGCAGGCGCTGCAGCAGGTACAGGAACAGCACGCCGGCCGCGGAGAACGCGAGGACGCCGCGCAGATAGGCGGGCCAGCGCATCTCGGTGTTGGGGTTGGCGCCGATGCCCTTGTAGATCCACTTCTCGACGCGCAGGTGCTTGTCGGAGGAGTAGACCTTGGCCATGTAGTCGCCGAGCGGACGGTATGCGAGGGCCAGCGCGGCGATGAGCGCGAGCAGCTGGAGCACACCAGCGAGTACGGGACTCATTTCTTGACTCAGAACCTCTCCGGGAACACAAGGGCGAGGACGAGGTAGCCCAGCAGGGCGACGGCCACGACGAGGCCGACGATGTTTTCGGCGGTCACAGCTTCGCCACCCCCTTGGCGACGAGTGCCACCAGCGCGAAGACCGCGATCGTGGTGACGACGAAGGCCACGTCGGCCATCGTGTGCTCCTAGATGAGATTCGGAATTACTGACGTGTTGAGGAAACCGCCTCGTTGGCAGGTTTCGATCGCCGTTGACGCCTCCCTTACGGGCTTTGGCACCGCATTGACGACTCTCTTACGCGCCCCGTTTCAGGCGCCCGCGCGCCCCGTTTCCACCTGGGAAAACACCGATGGGCCGCACCCCCATAGGGAGTGCGGCCCATCGGCTCGCAAACGTATTCACCCCGGCTCGGCCACCGGTCGGGCGCCGTTTCGGCGGCCCGCCCGGGCCCGGCCCGCGGCCGGAATGTCAGCGCACTTCGGTGATTTCCGGCCCGCGCGCGAGCTGGCCCATACCGCCGGAGAACCGGGAGGTCTCCTGGTCCTCCTGCTGGACGCCCTCGGGCACCATCTGCGCGTCGTCCGGCAGCTTCAGGACGATCGGGTCGCGCGGGGCCATCGGGCCCTCGCCGCGGACCACGACCGTGTCCCGGAAGATCTGCTCGAGCAGGCCCGCGGCCTGCGGCTGCACGGCCCCCTGGCCGGAGATCACGCCGCGCAGGAACCAGCGCGGGCCGTCCACGCCCACGAACCTGACCACCTGGAAGCCGCCCGTGCCGTCCGGCAGCTGCACCGGCACCTGTGCGCGCAGCTCCCAGCCGAGCGGCCCCTCGACCTCGTCGATGACACCGCCCTGCTGCGTGATGCCGGAGGCGATCTCCTCACGGACCTCGCCCCAGATGCCCTCGCGCTTGGGGGCGGCGAAGCCCTGGAGCTGGACGGCGCTGTCCTGGAGCACGACGGTGGCCGCGACGATCGCGTCACCGGCGACCTCCACCCGCAGCTCCATGCCCTCCACCCCCGGCACGAAGAGGCCGCCCAGGTCCACCCGGCCCTCGCCGGGCTCATGGACCTCGGAGACGTCCCACGGGCCGTCGGGGCGCGGCTCGGGCTCGAGGCGCACGCGCTGCGACCCGCCGCCGTCCGCTACGCCCTCGTCATCGTTCCCGGTGCCGTCGACGACCTGCTCGGCCTCGCCCGCCGCGTCCTCGGCGGCACTGCTCTTCTTGCGACGTCCGAACACGTCACTGTCCTTCCCGGTCGGATACGACCGACGCGTATCGATTCCCACCCGTTTGTTCACCCGCGCTGACGCCCACGGCGGCATGGCCTCCGGTGGACCCGAAGCCCCCCTCGGCCCGCACCGAGCCGGGAAGCTCCGCCACCTCCTGGAAGCGCACCTTCTCGACCTGTTGGACGACCAGTTGGGCAATCCGGTCGAAGCGCTCGAACCGCACGCTCTCGCGCGGGTCGAGATTCACCACGATCACCTTGATCTCCCCACGGTACCCGGCATCAATCGTCCCCGGGGCATTCACCATGGCGACACCGCAGCGGGCGGCGAGGCCCGACCGGGGGTGCACGAAGGCCGCGTACCCCTCGGGCAGCGCGATGGACACCCCCGTCGGCAGCACCGCCCGTTCACCGGGCGCGAGTTCGCACGCCTCGGTCGTCCGCACATCGGCACCGGCATCGCCGGGCTGCGCGTACGCCGGCAGCGGTACGTCGGGGTCGACGCGCCTGATCAGCACGTCCAGAGGGGCAGGGTGGGTCACGGGTTCACCTCGAAGGCGCGGGCGCGCCGGATCTGGTCCGGGTCGTTCATGGCCGCCCGGATCTCCTGCGGGCGGCCGTTGTCGATGAAGTGGTCCACCTTGACCTCGATGAAGAGGGCGTCGGCACGCACGGCGACGGGGCCGTCGGGCCCGCCGATGCGTCCGGTGGCGGTGGAGTAGATCTTCCGCCCGGCGACGGCGGTCACCTCGGCCTCCAGATAGAGCACGGTGCCCACGGGCACCGGCCGCCGGAAGTCGGTCTCGAGGCGACCGGTCACCGCGATCACCCGCAGCAGCCAGTTCAGGGCGCCGAGCGTCTCGTCGAGCGCGGAGGCGAGCACGCCGCCGTGCGCGAGGCCCGGCGCGCCCTGGTGCGCCTCGCGCACCGTGAACTCGGCGGTGATGGCGACGCCTTCGCCGGCCCGCGCCTCCAGGTGCAGCCCGTGGGCCTGCCCCGCCCCGCATCCGAAGCAGTGTTCGTAGTGCGCGCCGATGAGCTCGCCGGGCGCGGGCGCGTCCGGGTGGCGGACGGGCGGTTCGGCGTCCGCCGGGGGCGTCAGAGCTGCTGATGTACCACTCACAGGCGCAGACCTTACCTCCGCGTCAGCGGCCGTCGCGCACCGTGCCAAGCTTGGCTTCATGCAGCCTTACGAAGAACGCCTGACCGCGCCCCGTTCGTGGTGGCTCGTCTCGGTCCTCGTCGGTATCGGCGCGGGCCTGACGATGCTGCCGTTCGGCACCCTGCCGCTGCTCGGCGGCCTGGTCGGCGGGACGGCGCTCGCGGCGGTCGTCACCAGCGCGTACGGCTCGGTGCGGATCCGCGTCGTGGCGGGCTCCCTGGTCGCGGGCGAGGCGAGGATCCCGGTGACGGCCCTGGGCGAGGCCGAGCCCCTGGAGGAGGCCGAGGCCCGCGCCTGGCGCACCCACAAGGCGGACCCGCGCGCGTTCATGGTGCTGCGCAGCTACATCCCGACGGCCCTGCGGGTGGAAGTGACGGACCCCGAGGACCCCACTCCGTACGTGTACGTGTCGACTCGGAACCCCGAGGCCCTGGCGGCGGCGCTGAACGCCGTGCGCGCGGCGCAGTAGCCCCCCGCCGCAGCCCGGCGGTGCCGAACCGACCGAAGCGGCGTCCTGACCCGCCGCGGGCGCGGACTCAGCCGCCGAGCTCCTTGGGCCGCCGCTTCGACCCCAGGTGCAGCGGGTCGGCGGGCGCCTCCAGCGGAGGTAGTCCCGCGAGGGCGTCCCACGGCACCTGAGCCCGACGCAAGTCCTTGCGCACCCGCTCGGCGAGCTTCTTGGTGTCCCGGCGGTTCATCACGGCGCCGACCGCCGCGCCCACCATGAAGGGCAGCAGGTTCGGCAGGTTCCGCACCATGCGCTTCATGATCTGCTGCCGCAGTTCGCGCTTCATATGGCCGCCGAGGGCCGCGTTGATCGACGTGGGCTTGGCCACGTCGATGCCGCGCTCCTCGGTCCAGGCGTGCAGATACGCCGCGCTGCGCTCCTTGAGATTGCCCTCGGGCCGCCGCCCGTAGACCTCGTGCAGCTCGGCGATCAGCTTCAGCTCTATGGCCGCGACGCCGGTGATCTCGGCGGCCAGCTCGGCGGGCATCGCGGGCGGCACGGGCAGCATCGCCGCCGCGCCGACTCCGGCGCCCACCGTGGAGGTCGCGTTCGCCGCGCCCGCGATGAGCTTGTCCGCGAGCTGCTCGGGGCCGAGGCCCGGGAACTGCTTGCGGAGCGTCGCCAGGTCGCGGACGGGCACCCGTGGCGCGTTCTCGATGATCCGGTCGGCGAGATAGCCGATGCCCGCCTTGGCGCCGCGCCCGCCGCGGCGCGCCCCGTTCTTCAGTCCGTTCGTGACGGCGGCGAACCTGCGGCCCTTGGTCGAGGACCCCTGGTCTTCCGCCGTGGTGCCGTCCCCGTACCGCAGGGCGTCCGCCGCTTCGAGGGCGGACGTCTCCGGCACGTCCGGTGCGGAACCGTGCACCGGCGCGGGAACTGCTTCGTACGCCGCCTCAGCGGCCTTGTGTGCCCCCGTGGCGCCCTCGCCCTGCTCCGCCGCGCCGGCCGAGTCGAGCGAGGCCCCAGGGCCCCGCTCGCCGTCCGACGCGCGCTCGGGCACGTCCGCGTCCGCTCCCTGGTCCTGGAAGCGGTGCTTCCTGGGCGGGGTCGAGCCTGTCACGGCCGACCCTGCCTCAGTCGCAGTCGCGGCAGATGGGCTGGCCGTTCTTCTCCCTGGCCAGCTGGCTGCGGTGGTGCACCAGGAAGCAGCTCATGCAGGTGAACTCGTCCTGCTGCTTGGGGAGCACGCGCACGGCGAGCTCCTCGTTGGACAGGTCGGCGCCGGGGAGCTCGAGGCCCTCGGCGGCCTCGAACTCGTCGACGTCCACGGTCGAGGTCGACTTGTCGTTCCGCCTCGCCTTGAGTTCCTCGATGCTGTCCTCGTTGAGGTCGTCATCGGTCTTGCGTGGGGTGTCGTAGTCCGTTGCCATGTCGCTCTCCCCCTCTGGGTGTCTGCGGTGTCTCAGCGCACGTAACGCGTGAGAGGCCGGACTTGTGCCCGACCTGAGGCGGAGATTTTGCCTCACATCAAGGTCTGTTACTCAATCGACACCCAACCGCACCCCTGAAGAGGTGATCGGTTTGGATGGCGATCGGGACCGTACACGGTCCGAATGTCGCACTTCACGGGCGCCACCCCGTGTACTTCCCGTGATCAAGACCCCTGAAAACCCGGATTTTCCCGGCTTTCCGGCGACTTCAACAGTCACGGAGAGTAGATGGCCGAAAATTCGCCTCTGTGATCGATCACACAGGAATCTCCGAGGATCAGGTCCCGAAAATTCCGCGCAAAGCGAACATCCTGGCGCTTCCGCGGCAGCATCTCAGATCGGCAGGGTGACTCGCATCACGAGCCCACCCCCCTCGCGCGGCTCCGCGATGATACGGCCCCCGTGGGCGCGCGCCACCGACCGGGCGATGGACAGGCCGAGTCCCACGCCCTTGTCGCTGCCGGTGCGCTCCGTGCGGAGCCTGCGGAAGGGCTCGAAGAGGTTGTCGATCTCGTACGCGGGCACGACGGGTCCGGTGTTGGTCACCACGAGGACGGCCTGGCCGTGCTGGGCCTCCGTGGTCACCTCGACCCAGCCGCCCTCCTTCACGTTGTAGCGAACGGCGTTCTGTACGAGGTTCAGCGCGATGCGCTCCAGGAGGACGCCGTTGCCCTGGACGACCACGAGGCCCCGCTCGCCGCGGATCTCGACGCCCTTCTCCTCGGCCTCCGCCCGGGCCTGGTCCACGGCGCGGTTGGCGACCTCGGCGAGGTCCACGGGCTTGCGCTCGACGAGCTGGTTGTCGCTGCGGGCGAGCAGCAGCAGGCCCTCCACGAGCTGCTCGCTGCGCTCGTTGGTGGCCAGCAGGGTCTTGCCGAGCTGCTGCAGCTCCACGGGTGCGCCGGGGTCGGACAGGTGCACTTCGAGGAGCGTGCGGTTGATCGCGAGCGGGGTGCGCAGTTCGTGCGAGGCGTTGCCGACGAAGCGCTGCTGGGCGGTGAAGGCGCGCTCCAGGCGGTCCAGCATCTCGTCGAAGGTGTCCGACAGCTCCTTCAACTCGTCGTCGGGGCCGTCCAGTTCGATGCGGCGGCTCAGGTCCGTGCCGGCCACCCTGCGGGCCGTGCGGGTGATGCGGCCGAGCGGGGACAGGACGCGGCCCGCCATCGCGTACCCGAAGGCGAAGGCGATGACGGCGAGGCCGAGCAGGGCGAGCAGCGAGCGGCTGAGCAGGTTGTCCAGGGCGTGCTGGCGCTGCTGGCTCACGCAGTCGTTGATCGCCTGGTTGAACTCGTTCGGCGAGGCCGACTGGGGCAGGTTGCAGGACTCGCTGGTCACCTTGCCGGAGACGATCTTGAAGGGCAGTTCGTTGCCCACGTTCAGCGCCTGCGCGGCCAGCAGATAGATGATCGAGAGCAACAGGATGCCCGCGATCAGGAACATGCCGCCGTACAGCAGCGTGAGCCGTATACGGATGGTGGGGCGCAGCCACGGGAAGGGCGCCTCGACCTTCCTCGGGTCCCACGTCGGCTTCGGGGGCGCCGCGGGGGGCGCCGGGGTCGCGGCCACCGGGTCAGATCCGGTAGCCGGAGCCCGGCACGGTCACGATGACGGCGGGCTCGCCGAGCTTGCGGCGCAGGGTCATGACCGTGACGCGCACGACGTTCGTGAACGGGTCCGTGTTCTCGTCCCAGGCTTTCTCCAGGAGCTGCTCGGCCGAGACCACCGCGCCCTCGCTGCGCAGCAGCACCTCAAGGACGGCGAACTCCTTGGGCGCGAGCTGGATCTCCTTGCCGTCCCGGAACACCTCGCGGCGGTTCGGGTCGAGCTTGATGCCGGCGCGCTCCAGGACGGGCGGCAGTGGCACGCTGGTGCGCCGCCCGAGGGCGCGCACGCGGGCCGTGAGCTCGCTGAACGCGAACGGCTTGGGCAGATAGTCGTCCGCGCCGATCTCCAGGCCCTCGACGCGGTCGCTGACATCGCCGGACGCGGTGAGCATCAGGACGCGGGTCGGCATGCCGAGCTCGACGATCTTGCGGCAGACGTCGTCGCCGTGGACGACGGGGAGGTCGCGGTCCAGGACGACCACGTCGTAGTCGTTCACGCCGATGCGTTCCAGGGCGGCCGCGCCGTCGTACACGACGTCGACGGCCATGGCCTCCCGGCGCAGTCCGGTGGCCACCGCATCGGCGAGCAGCTGCTCGTCCTCGACGACGAGTACGCGCACGTCGCTTGTCCTTCCTCTGTGCCCCGCGCACGGTCGCGGCAGGGCAGGTCTTTACGTGGAGTGAGACCTCCATCCTGCCCCTTTCGGCCATAAACCGGCTGTAAGGCGGTCCGGAGCCCCGGGAATGCGGGATTTTCTCGTCCGGTTGAGGTTTCCGTGGAAGAGGGTGCGGGGAGGACGGCCTTACACCCGCGATCACGCTTCGTATGTGGCACGCCACGACCTGCTTCACGCAGCGGGCGTCGGACGTGATCGCCCCTTCTCCACGGCACACCCCCGTGCCATCGACCCACGACCCAGCCGAGGGGGCGCAACCATGGACGCATTCACCGCAGGTCTCCTGCAGCGCATAAAGACCACGGAGTCCGACCTCACGCGGGCCCGCGAGACGGGCGACGACTTCCTTGCCGAGGTCGAACTGGCCGAGCTGGAAGACCTTCACCGCCTGGCCGCCGAGCACGGCGTGGAGGTCGCTGCCCCGATCTCCTGACACGTCCTGACCGGGATGTCTCCAGCGTCCGGTCCGGTGTGAACGCGACAGGGCCCCGGCACCTCGCAGGAGGTGCCGGGGCCCTGTCGTGCCGGGCGTCAGTCGTGCCAGGCACCGAGGTCGTCGAGGAGGGTCTGGAGCTGCTCGAAGAGGCCGGGCGGGCCCGCCACCGCCAGCTCGCCCGAGAGGGGCTCTCCTGGGCGGCCGCCGGTCAGGGCGCCCGCCTCCCGGGCGACCAGGTCGCCGGCCGCGAAGTCCCAGGGATTCAGGCCGCGTTCGTAGTACGCGTCGAGGCGGCCCGCCGCCACGTCGCACAGGTCGATGGCCGCGGAGCCGGCGCGCCGGATGTCCCGCACGCGCGGCAGCAGCTGCCGGACGACCTCGGCCTGGTGGGCCCGTCGCTCGGCGATGTACCCGAAACCGGTGCCGATGAGTGCCTGCTCGAACGGCGGCGCCGGGCGGACCCGGGCGGGCCGGTCGCCGACGTACGCGCCCTGGCCGAGGACCGCGCGGAAGGTCTCGCCGCGCACGGGCGCGTGCACGACGCCGACGAGGGTCTCGCCGTCCTTGCGGGCGGCGATCGACACCGCCCAGTCCGGGCGGCCGTACAGGTAGTTCACGGTGCCGTCGATGGGGTCGATGATCCACTGGACGCCGCTGGTGCCCTCGGAGCTCGCGCCCTCCTCGCCGAGCACGCCGTCGCCGGGCCTGCGGTCGGCGAAGAAGTCCGTGATCAGCTTCTCGGAGGCGATGTCCATCTCGGTGACGACGTCGACGGCGCTGCTCTTGGTCGCGGCGACGCCGAGGTCGGCCGGGCGGCCGTCGCGCAGCAGCTCACCTGCGCGGCTCGCGGCTTCCAGGGCGACGGCGAGCAGTTCGGCCTTGAGCCGGTCCTGCGGGGCGGGGTCGGTCACGGTGCTCCTTGGTGCGGGCGGGGGGCCGCGCGCTAGGCGTACGGACTGTCGGCGCCCGCGGCCGCGGGCTTCGGGGTGCGGGCCGGGCAGCAGCCCACCGGGCACAGGTCGTGGCTCGGGCCGAGCGCGCCCAGGGCGCACGGCGTCACCGCGCGCCCGCTCTCGGCGGCGGCGCGCTCCAGGACGAGCTCGCGGACCGCGGCGGCGAACCGCGGGTCGGCGCCGACGGTGGCCGAGCGGCGCACCGGCAGGGCCAGCTCCGCCGCCTTCGCGGCGCACCGGCAGGCCCAGCTCCGCCGCCTTCGCGGTGGCCTCGGTGTCGAGGTCGTACAGCACCTCCATGTGGTCCGAGACGAAGCCGATCGGGACCATGACCACGGCGGGGGCGCCGGCCGCGTGCCGCTCCTCCAGGTGGTCGCAGATGTCGGGCTCCAGCCAGGGGATGTGCGGGGCGCCGCTGCGCGATTGGTAGACGAGCTGCCAGGGGTGGTCGGCGCCGGTCTCCTCGCGCACCGCGTCGGCGACGAGGCGGGCGACGTCCAGGTGCTGGCGCACATAGGCGCCGCCGTCGCCGTGGTCCTCGACGCGGCCGGAGGTGTCGGCCGCGGCGGTGGGGATGGAGTGCGTCGTGAAGGCCAGGTGCGCGCCCTCGCGCACCTCTTCGGGGAGGTCGGCCAGGGACTTGAGGACGCCGTCGATCACGGGGCGCACGAAGCCGGGGTGGTTGAAGTAGTGCCGCAGCTTGTCCACGCGGGGCAGTTCGAGGCCCTCCTCGCGGAGCGTGGCGAGGGCCGCCGCGAGGTCCTCGCGGTACTGCCTGCAGCCCGAATACGACGCGTACGCGCTGGTGGCGAGGACCAGGACGCGGCGGCGGCCGTCCTGGACCAGCTCGCGCAGGGTGTCCGTCAGATACGGCGACCAGTTGCGGTTGCCCCAGTACACCGGCAGGTCGAGGCCGTGCTCCGCGAAGTCCTTGCGCAGGGCGTCCAGGAGGGTGCGGTTCTGGTCGTTGATGGGGCTCACGCCGCCGAAGAGGAAGTAGTGCTGCCCCACCTCCTTCAGGCGCTCCTTGGGGATGCCGCGGCCACGCGTCACGTTCTCCAGGAACGGGACGACGTCGTCCGGTCCTTCGGGGCCGCCGAACGAGAGCAGCAGCAGGGCGTCGTACGGAGTGGGATCCAGCGCTTCGGACATGTCTTTGATCCTGCCACCCGCCACTGACAGGCGGGAAACCGCCGTCCGGCGGCTGCCGGAAACCGGTCGGCGCCCGCGCGGAAACTCCGGTGCGCGCGCCCCCTCGGACCCGTAAGCTGTATCGGCCATCTTCACGCCTTACCGGAGCCCGCTGGCCGAGTGCTCCGACGCCCCCGCGGAGTCCACACGTGCCGAGCCCCTACCGCGCCATATTCGCCGCCCCCGGCTCCAAGGGGTTCTCCGTCGCGGGCTTCCTCGGGCGGATGCCGCTGTCGATGATGGGCATCGGCATCGTGACGATGGTGTCCCAGCTCACCGGGCGGTACGGCCTCGCGGGCGCGCTGGCGGCCACCGTCGCGCTGTCCGCCGCGGCGATCGGCCCGCAGATCTCCCGGCTCGTGGACCGGCACGGCCAGCGGCGGGTGCTCAGGCCCGCGACGCTGATGTCCCTGATCGCGGTGGCGGGACTGCTGCTGGCCGCGAAGTTCGAGGCGCCGGACTGGACGCTGTTCGTCTTCGCCGCGCTCGTCGGCTGCGTACCGAGCGTGGGCTCGATGGTCCGCGCCCGCTGGGCGGCCCTGTACCGCGACACCCCGCAGCTGCACACGGCGTACTCCTTCGAGTCCGTCGTGGACGAGATCTGCTTCATCTTCGGACCGATCATCTCGATCGGCTTGTCCACGGCGTGGTTCCCCGAAGCCGGGCCTCTCCTTGCGGGCTGTTTTCTCGCCGTGGGCGTCTTCTGGCTGACGGCGCAGCGTGCCACCGAGCCGGTGCCGCATCCGCGCGAACACCACACCGGGGGCTCGGCGTTGCGGTCCGGCGGACTGCAGGTGCTCGTCGCCACGTTCGTCGCGACCGGCGCGATCTTCGGCGCCGTCGACGTGGTCACGGTGGCGTTCGCCGAGGACGAGGGGCACAAGGGCGCCGCGAGCCTGGTGCTCGCCGTCTACGCGCTCGGGTCGTGCCTGGCGGGGGTCGGATTCGGGCTGCTGCACTTCAAGGGGGCGCCCGCCCGTCGATGGCTGCTGGGTGTCTGCGCGATGGCCGTGAGTATGATCCCGCTTCAACTGGTCGGGAACCTTCCGTTTCTGGCCGCGGCGCTCTTCGTCGCGGGCCTGTCCATCGCGCCGACGATGATCACGACGATGGCCCTCGTCGAACGGCACGTACCACGCGCCAAGCTCACCGAAGGCATGACCTGGGTCAGCACGGGACTCGCCGTCGGGGTGGCGCTCGGCTCCTCCGTGGCCGGCTGGGTGATCGACGCCGAGGGGGCCCGCGCGGGGTACGCGGTCCCGGGGGTGGCCGGGGCCGTCGCGGTGATGGTGGGATTCCTGGGGTATCGCCGGCTGCAGCGGCCGGTTCCGCGACGGGGAGGGACCCATGAGCACGGGAACGGGCAGGGGAACGGAAGCGGGAGCGGGCACCAGGAGGGGAACGACCGGCGGGAAGAGGCCGGCGACCTGGCGTAACTGGGCCGGCACCGTCGCCGCGCGCCCCGCGCGCGAGGCCACGCCCGCCTCGGTGGACGAACTCGTCACGGCCGTCCGCGGCGCCAAGGAGGACGGCCTGACCGTCAAGCCCGTCGGCGCCGGTCACTCCTTCACGGCCGCCGCCGCGACCGACGGCCTCCTGGTGCGGCCCGACCTCCTCACCGGCATCCGGAACATCGACCGCACGGCCGGCACCGTGACCGTGGAGGCGGGCACCCCGCTCAAGCGCCTGAACGCCGCGCTCGCCCGCGAGGGCCTGTCGCTGACGAACATGGGCGACATCATGGAACAGACGGTCTCCGGAGCCGTCAGCACCGGCACGCACGGCACGGGCCGCGAATCGGCGTCGATCGCCGCGCAGATCACGGCGCTTGAACTGGTCACCGCTGACGGCCGGGTCCTGACGTGCTCCAAGGACGAGCATCCCGACGTCTTCGCCGCCGCCCGGATCGGGCTCGGCGCGCTCGGTGTCATCAGCGCGATCACGTTCTCCGTAGAGCCCATTTTCTTCCTCATGGCCCGCGAGGAACCGATGACCTTCGACCGGGTCACCGCCGACTTCGACCAACTCGTCACCGAGAACGAGCACTTCGAGTTCTACTGGTTCCCGCACACCGGCAACTGCACCACCAAGCGCAACAACCGCAGCGTCGGTCCCGCCGCTCCCCCGAGCGCGATCAGCGCCTTCGTAGAGGACGAACTCCTCTCCAACGGCTTGTTCCAGGTGGTCAATTCGCTCGGCCGGGCCGTGCCCGCCACCATCCCCACCATCGCGAAGATCTCCAGCAAGGCCCTGTCCGCCCGCACCTACACGGACATCCCCTACAAGGTCTTCACCAGCCCGCGCCGGGTGCGCTTCGTGGAGATGGAGTACGCCGTCCCGCGCGAGGCCCTGGTCGAGACGCTGCGCGAACTGAAGTCGATGATCGAGCGGTCGCCGCTGCGCGTCAGCTTCCCCGTGGAGGTCCGCACGGCCCCCGCGGACGACATCGCGCTCTCGACGGCCTCGGGCCGCGAGAGCGCGTACATCGCCGTCCATCTGTACAAGGGCACGCCGTTCCGCAGGTACTTCAGCGCCGCGGAGCAGATCTTCACCGCCCACGAGGGGCGGCCGCACTGGGGCAAGCTCCACACCCGTGACGCCGCCTACCTGGCCAAGGCGTATCCGCGCTTCGCCGAGTTCACCGCCCTGCGCGACCGGCTCGACCCGGACCGGCTGTTCGGCAATCCCTATCTGCGGCGGGTGCTCGGCGACTGACAGCGCGCGGGCGCCGGTTCACTCCGTGCGCCGGGTCACTGCTCCGGCGTCTGCTGCTGCTCCTGGACGCTGCCGTTGCCGTCACCGGTGCCTGTGCCCGCGCCGCCGCCGTTCGACGTGGTCGGCGTGGGCGTCGGGGTCGGCGTCGGCGTGGGCGTGGGCGTCGGGTCGGTCTTGGAGCCGTCGTCGCCCGAGTCACCGCCGTTGCCCTTGTCGGTGCCACTGCCGGTGTCGCCGCCCTGCTCCTTGCCGGAGTCCTTCCCGGAGCCGGTGCCCGAGCCGGTGTCGTCACCGGGCGAGGGCTTGCCGGACGGGTCGTCGGCCGTGCCGCCGTCCTGCTGCGAACCGTCGTCCGTGCCGGACGTGCCGCCGTCCGACGGCTGGTCGGAGTCGTCGGTGGAGGGCCGGTCGTTCGACTTGGACGAGTTGCTGCCCCTGAAGACGTCGACGACCGAGGTGCCCTTGTCGTCACCGCTGAAGCTCTTGCCGCTCACCAGCTCGTACGTGGTGATTCCGGCGAGGGAGACTCCGAAGACCAGCGCCGCGGCGATCAGCGGCCGCTTCCAGCTCCGCACGCGCGTGCGGTGCGTGGTGCCTTCGGAGAACTCGTCCGAGGGGAGCGGGGGTTCGGCGGGTGCCGTGGGAGCACCGGTCGCCGAGGGGCCCGCCTGGTGCAGGACGCGGGTCTCCTGGTCGCGCGGCAGGAACTGGGTGGCGTCGGCGGCGCCGAGCATCCGGGTCTTCTCGGGGTCGGTCCCCACGACGGGGAGCGCCGTCGTGGGGTCGGCCGGGTCGACCGTCGGCAGCGCCGCGGTCGGATCGGCGGGATCGAGCGCCGGGAGCGCCGTCGTGGGGTCGGCAGCATGGACTGCCGGGAGCGCCGTCGTCGGGTCGGCCGCGTCGGCCGTCGGCAGCGCCGTCGTGGAGTCGGCGTCCATGGCCGCCCTCCCCCACGTCGTGGTGACCGGGCCCGTCCCCGTGGCGTACCCAGGAGCGGTGCGGGCATCCGGATACGTCCCCGTGGCGCCCGAGTGCGCCGCCGCCCTGAACGTCCCCGGCACCGGCGTGGCCTGCGTCACCGGCACTTGCTGGGCCTTCGGTTTGGCCTGCACCGCCACGTCGCGTATCTGCTCGCCCGTACGCGAGAAGAAGTGCTGGAAGACCGTGCCGCCGCAGGTGGCGATGCCGCTCACCACGCCGGCGCCGAGGATCGTTCCGTAGACGCCGAAGGAGGAGGCGAGCTTCGCGGCCACGACGGCGGCCACGGCGCTCCCTGCCACCTGCGGCACACTCAGTTCGAACCGCTTCTTCTCCGGCTCACCCTCCGTCGCGTCCTTCGACTCCGCCGTACCCTTCGACTCGGCGCCGGTTACCGGCTTTTCACGCATCTGCGGACCTTGCCTGCCTTTCTCGACTTCACGTATGACTTACGCGTTCACGTATGAGCTACGCGAGGTACATGAGAAAGGGACGTATGTCCGAAGCGAATAGTTCCGGTTCTGGCCTTTTCGTGAAGGACGCCACCCCTGAGCAGGGCACTCGCGTCACGGGCTGACGCCAACTCCCTTCCCCCGTGAGAAGTTCGGCGGCGTGCCGGTCCACCCGGGTGGCCCGAATGGAGTAGTGTTGCGAGCCCTGGGTCCGGTCTCCAGCCAGGGTGCCCGGGACCAGCCAGGACCGCCGGGAAGGGGCCCGCTGCACAGGGTGACGAGAATGGTCACTTAGCGTTGCGAATAGGTAACCGTGCCATAACGGCGTTCCAGGGCCCATGCCCGACACGCCGGGCAACTCGGCAAGGTTGTGGCAGGCTGCACCCGGGCAGGCCACACTCGACTAGCGGAAGCAGCGACGCACGTGACGTCGGCAGGCACCACCCGGGAGGTCCCCATGCCCGAACTGCGTGTCGTGGCCGTCAGCAACGACGGCACACGGCTGGTGCTGAAGGCTGCGGACAGCACGGAGTACACGCTTCCGATCGACGAACGGCTGCGCGCCGCCGTGCGCGGCGACCGGCCGCGGCTCGGACAGATCGAGATCGAGGTGGAGAGCCACCTCCGCCCCCGTGACATCCAGGCCCGTATACGTGCCGGTGCCAGTGCGGAAGAGGTCGCCTCGCTCGCCGGTATCCCCGTCGACCGAGTCCGCCGCTTCGAAGGCCCCGTGCTCGCCGAGCGTGCCTTCATGGCCGAGCGGGCCCGGAAGACGCCCGTGCGCCGCCCCGGCGAGAACACCGGCCCCCAGCTCGGTGAGGCCGTCCAGGAGCGGTTGCTGCTGCGCGGCGCCGACAAGGAGTCGGTCCAGTGGGACTCCTGGCGCCGCGACGACGGCACCTGGGAGGTCCTGCTCGTCTACCGCGTCGCGACCGAGCCGCACTCCGCGAGCTGGACGTACGACCCGCCCCGGCGGCTCGTCCAGGCCGTCGACGACGAGGCTCGCGCCCTGATCGGCGAGACCGACGACATCGCGGCGCCCGAGCCCAGCTTCCCGTTCGTGCCGCGCATCGCGCGGCTCCCCCGGGACCGGCCGCTCGACCGCGCCCTGGAGCGCCCCGGCGCCCCGGCGTCGGAGCCCGAGCAGGAGCCGGAGGCGCCCGCCGCCGAGCAGGAGCGTGAACGCGACTCGCTCACCAGCCTCCTGGAGGCCGTGCCGAGCTTCCGCGGCGACATGGTCGTCCCGGAGCGCCCCGCCACGACACCCGCCGAACTTCCGTCCGCACAGGAGGAGCCCGAGCAGGAGCCGGAGGCCGAGGAACCCCCGGCGACGGCCGCCGGCGCCGGCTCCGCCTACGCGGACGTCCTGATGCCGCGCGCCGTGGCCAGCCACCGCGACCGCCTCGTCGGCTCCACGGACCGGCAGGCCGAGGCCGACGGCGTCCGCCCCGGCCGCCGCGCCGCCGTCCCGAGCTGGGACGAGATCGTGTTCGGCACCCGGCGCAAGAAACAGGAGTAGGCGCCCGGCAGACAGGAACGAGCGCCGGGCGTGCGCCGTCCAGGCGAGGTGAGAACCTGATGAAGGGCCCGTACGCGAAATGCGTACGGGCCCTTCACGCGTCACCCACAACCCGGCCAGGGGACGGCGACTTGGACCCCGCCCCCGCGCAGCGCTACTGCGGCTCCGCCCCCGTGGCCACCGGCCGCTGTGGATCCGACGACCACTCCGACCACGACCCGACGTACAGCGCCGCCGGAATCCCGGCCACCGCGAGCGCGAGGACCTGGTGGGCTCCGGAGACGCCCGAGCCGCAGTACACGCCCACCTGAGAAGTGCCGGAGGCGCCCAGGGACTTGAAGCGGGCCGCCAGCTCCTCGGCGGGACGGAAGCGGCCGTCGGCGGCGACGTTCTCCGTGGTGGGCGCCGAGACCGCGCCCGGGATGTGGCCGCCGACGCGGTCGATCGGCTCGACGTCGCCGCGGTAGCGCTCGGCGGCGCGCGCGTCCAGGAGCAGGCCCGAGCGGGCGAGGGACGCCGCGCCGTCCGCGTCCAGCAGCTCCACGGAACCCGGCACCGGCACGAAGGTGCCCTCGGCCGCGGCGGTCGCCTCGCCGGTCTCCAGCTCGCCCGTCCACGCCGCGAGCCCGCCGTCGAGGACCCGCACCGCCGGGTGGCCCGTCCAGCGCAGCAGCCACCAGGCGCGCGCGGCCGCCCAGCCCTGCCCGCCGTCGTACACGACGACCGGCCGGTCCGCCGAGACCCCGGCCGCCCGCATCACCGCGCCGAAGTGGTCGACATCCGGAAGAGGATGCCGCCCCCCGGCACCCGCGGGACCCGCGAGATCGGCGTCGAGATCGACGAACACGGCCCCCGGAAGATGCCCGCCGGCGTACGCCGCCCGGCCGTCGAAGGGCGGCTCACCGGCCGCCTTGGCCACGCTCAACTGCCAGCGGACGTCGAGCAGCACTGGCGGGTTCTGGTCCGCCAGCTCGCTCGCGAGTTCGGATGCGGAGATGATGGCATTCATGGCCCCCATCCTTGCGTACGGGGTGGCCGCCACGCCCCGCTCCGGATAACCTGCTCGGCCGGACCCGCCCGGACACGCGGCGTACGGAAACGGGCACGCCGCGTACCGCAGATGGACACAACCCTGCAATCGCGTGTTAACGGATGAGAAATGGCAAACCGGGCATCCTCCGCGAGGATGCCCGCGAGCGCGGCGCGGCCGGGCCGCGCCGGGCGACAGGTGGTGCGAGCATCTGCACGGACGGGCATACGCGCGGCGAGGGTACGCGCGTTCGGACGAGGAACCGAAGCGGAATCGAAGCGGAGTGGCAACGGCTGGGCGACGACGGATGACTGCTGACAGACAACGGATGTCACATCTCGGACTCTGTCGGTCGTAGTACGTCGCCCGGTCGTCGAAGTCACGAGGGCCCGAGGAGAGAGTGACGATGACCGAGGCACGGTGGCCGGACGACCGGCGCGCCCGGAGCGCGCGGCACACACCCGGCACGCCCTGCTGGGTGAGCCTGATGGCGCACGACGTGGCTGCGACCCAGGAGTTCTACGCGGCACTTTTCGGCTGGACGTACCGGCCCGGGCCCCAGCAGCTCGGCCCCTATGTGCGGGCGCTGCTCGACGGCTACGAGGTGGCGGGCATCGGGCAGCTGCCCGACCGGCAGCTGCCCATCGCGTGGACGCCCTATCTGGCGTCGGACGACGCGGACTCGACGGCCGAGACGGTGCGGCACTGCGGCGGCACGGTGGGGGTCGGGCCGTTGGTCGCGGGCAAGGCGGGGCGCATGGCGGTCGCGTCGGACCCGGCGGGCGCGGTGTTCGGCATCTGGCAGGCGGCGGCGCACACGGGCGCGGGCGTCGCGGGAGTGCCGGGCACGGTGACCTGGAACGAGCTCCTGACCCGCGAGACGGTGGAGGTGGCGAAGTTCTACCAGACGATTTTCGGATTCGCCGAAGAGGCGGCCACCACACCCGGTTTGGACTACCTGACGCTGTCCCTGGAGGGCCGTCCGGTGGCGTCGGTGCGGGGCGTGGGCCAGGAGCTGCCGCGCGACCGGGGGGCGCACTGGATGACGTACTTCGAGACGGTGGACGTGGACGCGTCGGCGGCGCGGGTGGTCGAGCTCGGCGGCCATGTGGTGCGGCCCGCCGAGCCCGGCAGGTACGGGCGGGTCGCGACGGTCGCCGACCCCGAAGGCGCGATCTTCACCCTCATCCGCTCGGAGCGGAACGCCGCCAAGTGACCGCCACCGAGTGACCGCCTCCGGGTGCCGGGGGCCGGGTGACCGCCACCAAGTGCCCTAGGAGCGTTCCAGGGTGTCGACCGGCAGGACGTCGGGGGACAGCGCGCCCGCGCGGGCGGAGGCCGCCGTCATGCGGCGCTGGTGGTGACGGCGGCACAGCACTTCGTAACCCACCTCGTCGGGCGCCTGGTTGACGTCGCCGACGACGACCTGGGCGCCCTCGACGACCATCTCGCCGCCGCTGGTGCGGGCGTTGTGCGTGGCGCGGGCGCCGCACCAGCACAGGGCCTCGACCTGGAGGACCTCGACGCGGTCGGCGAGTTCGACGAGGCGCTGCGAGCCGGGGAACAGCTTGGAGCGGAAGTCGGTGGTGATGCCGAACGCGAAGACGTCCAGGCCCAGGTCGTCGACGACACGGGCGAGCTGGTCGATCTGTTCGGGCGAGAGGAACTGGGCCTCGTCGGCGATCACGTAGTCGGCGCGGGCACCGCGCGAGAGGTGGTCGACGAGGTAGGCGTACATGTCGAGGTCGTCGGCCACCTCGATGGCCTCGGTGACCAGGCCGAGCCGTGAGGAGAGCTTGCCGGCGCCCGCGCGGTCGTTGCGCGCGAAGATCATGCCCTGCAGGCCGCGCGCCGAGCGGTTGTGCTCGATCTGCAGCGCGAGGGTGCTCTTCCCGCAGTCCATCGTTCCGGAGAAGAACACCAGCTCAGGCATGGGGGGTTGAGCGCCTTTCGGTCAGTGCGCGGAACCGTACGAGGCGTGCGCGGTGGTACGAGGTGAAGGTGCCGTCGGCCGGCAGGGGGATGAGCCGGCGCGGACGTCGAGAAGCAGCTAGGAGCGTACTTCGAGGAGCGGCACGAGTTGTTCGGCGGGGGTCATGGAGCCGTGGTTGCCGACCATCAGGGACTCCTTGGGCTCCTTCTGGGAGGCGATGATGAGGACGTCGTCGTGGGCGGCGGCGACGATGTCGCCGATGCGTCCGTGGACGCGCTCGTCGATCCGGGGGCCGAACCAGCCGGCCGCGATCGCCTCCTCGCGGGAGGCGACCCAGAACTGCTCGCCGAGCACCTCGCGCCAGACGGTGAGGACGTCGGTCTCGGCGCCGGGCACGGCGTACACGTGCCGGGCGCGGCCCTCCCCGCCGAGCAGGGCGACTCCGGCGCGCAGCTCCCAGTCCTCGTCGAAGTCGATGCGCGACGCGTCGTCGAAGGGGATGTCGATCATGCCGTGGTCGGCGGTGATGTAGAGGGCGCTGCGGGGCGGGAGCTGTTCCGCGAGGCGCTGGGCGAGGCGGTCGACGTACATGAGCTGCCCGCGCCAGGCGTCGGAGTCGACGCCGAAGCGGTGGCCCTTGCCGTCGACTTCGGCGTAGTACGTGTACACCAGGGCGCGGTCGGCGGCGGCGAGTTGCTCCGCGGCGAGGTCCATGCGGTCCTCGCCGGAGAGGCGGCCGCGGAAGGTGCCGCCGCTGAGGGCGACCTTGGTGAGCGGGGTGTGCTCGAAGGTCGGTGAGGAGACCTGGGCGGTGTGGATGCCCGCGTCGTGGGCGCGCTGGAAGATCGTCGGGTACGGCTGCCAGGCGTGCGGGTCGGTCCAGGGCCGCCAGCGGAGCTGGTTCATCAGCTCGCCGGTGCCGGGGTCGCGGACGGTGTACCCGGGCAGGCCGTGGGCGCCGGGCGGCAGGCCGGTGCCGACGGAGGCGAGGGACGTCGCCGTGGTGGCGGGGAAGCCCGCGGTGATGGGGCGGCCGGTGCCGCCGCGCGAGGAGGCGAGGAGCGAGGTCAGGAAGGGCGCTTCGGCGGGGTGGGCGCGCAGTTGCTCCCAGCCGAGGCCGTCGATGAGGAACACGCAGTTCCGGTCGGCGGCGGCGAGCTCGGGGATGACCGGTGCGAAGCCGTCGATTTCCTGGTGGGCGGCCAGTGTGGGCAGCAGGTCCGCGAGCGAGCCCGCGCCGTACTCGGGCCGGGGGGCGGTGTCCAGGGCGAGGGGCTGGACGTCGTCCCAGGCGGCGGAGGCGGGGGCGGGCGCGGAGCGCCCTCCGTCAGGGGCGGTGGCGGGAGACGGGTGGGACATCAGCGGCCGGTGTCCGTGCCGGCCGCGGTGGCCTCGGAGAGCGCCTGGGCGAAGGCGAGGGTCTGGCGGACGGCGTCGGGGCCGTCGCCGGCCTCGCTGACGCGCAGGCTGAGGTCGTCGGCGGTGGAGCTGCCCGTGTAGCCGTGGTCGGCCTCGCAGTTGGGGTCGCCGCAGGCGGCGGGCTCCAGGTCGATGCGGGCGACGGCGCCCCAGCCGATGGTCAGGACGACCTCGCGGGGCAGGGACCCCGGAACGTACTTCTCCGGGTTGGCGACGACGCGGCTGACGACGACCGACGAGATCCGGCCGATCTTCACGGATTCCGTGGAGGTGGTGGCGTACGGCGTCGGGGATGTGGAGTCGGCGGCCTGCTCGTCGGTGTGGCTGACGATGAAGCGGGTGTCCGTGAGCACGAGGACCGTCACATGGCGGCGCACTTCGTTCGCGTCGAACGTGGTCTCCTGGTGGACCAGGTACGACCCGATGGTCTCGCCGCCGATCGCGGCCTCCACCGCCTCGGCCACGAGGGCCGGGTAATAGCCGCTGCGCTCGATCGCCGCGCGCAGCCCCTGGGTCGTCGTACCGGTCTTTGCCATGCCGCCCATCCTACGACCCGGCGCCTGCGCCGAGGTGCCAGTGGCCGTGTGGGCGCCCGGTGTGCGCCGTCCGGACGCGCGGGCGGGGCGCCCCTCTGGGGCGGACGGGAACCGGCCGGTACGCGCGCGTGGGCGCCGGTTCAGTACGCGGGCAGGGTACGAGGGCCCAGGTCGTCGCGGGCGGGCGGCGGGGCGAGACGGACGGTGGCGCTGAGGACGGACAGCCCCTCCTGGGCGACGACGACCGGCTCCAGCGCGACCGTGACCACTTCGGGGTGGTCGTCGACGAGCCGCGAGAGACGCATCAGGAGCTCTTCGAGGGCGGCGGTGTCCACGGGCGCCGAACCGCGCCAGCCGAACAGGAGGGGGGCCGTCCGGATCGACCGGACCAGGTTTCCCGCCTCCCGGTCGGTGACCGGAATCAGTCGGTGGGCGGTGTCCCCGAGCAGCTCGGAGGCCGCGCCCGCGAGGCCGAAGGAGAGCACGGCGCCCGCCACCGGGTCGTGTCCGGCGCGCACGACGGTGTCCACGCCGCGGGCGACCATGGCCTGCACGACCGGGCGCAGCTCGGCGGGCCTGCCGAGGGTGTGGGTCAGTTCGCGGTAGGCGCGGCGCAGTTGTTCCTCGTCGGCGAGGTCGAGGCGGACGCCGCCGAGGTCGGGGCGGTGGCGCAGGTGGGGCGCGGTGGTCTTGAGGGCGACGGGGTACCCGGCGTCGCGGGCCGCGCGCGCGGCGGTGTCGGCGTCGGGGGCGGGCAGGGCCTGGTGCACGCCGATGCCGTACCGCCCGAGCAGGTGGCGGGCGTCGTCCGCCTCCAGGGTGAGGCCGCGGGGGTCGGCGGCCTTGGCGAGGAGGTGCTCGATGAGATCGCCCGCGCCCTGCTCGTCGATGTCGTCGTACTCGGGCACCTTGCCGGGGTCGGCGATGTCGCGGCGCCACTGGGCGTACTTGACGGCTTCGGCGAGGGCGCGGACGGCGCGTTCGGCGGCGGGGTAGGCGGGGATGCGGTGGTGGGGCGGGGGTTCGGGGGCCCGGGGCGGGGG
>NZ_AOPZ01000033.1 GCF_000414115.1 Streptomyces aurantiacus JA 4570 | reverse complement strand
AAGAGGCGGTCTTCGAGCCCGTAACCGGCGGCGAACTGCATGCCGATCCCGACTGCTTTCCAGTGCTTCCGACGCGACGAAGCTCCGGGGGGACAGAGACCTTGCCAGGTCTCTGTCCCCCCGGAGCTTCGTATATCAGCGACGTCTGTCAGAGCGGGCGCAGAACCCGACCTTCGAACTGCCGACCGGGCCACCAGTGGGAAAGCATCACCACGGACGCGCCCGAACCGACGAGGACGGACGGATCGGACTGCGCGGCGAGTCCGACCGCCAACCCGGCGACGGTGGGGGTGACTGCGGCCAACAGGCGTGCCCCCATCATGGAGTTGACCATCTTGGAAACGCGACCCGGCGACATGTCCCGCTTCGGGATGAGCGGGCTGCGGGCTGCGGGCGCGGGCTGCGGGCTGCGGGCTGCGGGCTGGGGGCTGG
>NZ_AOPZ01000032.1 GCF_000414115.1 Streptomyces aurantiacus JA 4570 | reverse complement strand
TGCCGGTTCAGGGCACGTCTGCGGGCGGCGCCCCGGCCGCCGGTGTGCCCCCGCAGACGGGCCCGGGCGGCGAGGGAGCGTCCGCCCAGGGCGTCCCGACGCCCGCGCGCGGCGCCGCCCTGCCGCCGGAACGTGACCCACGCGCGCGTGCCGCCCAGCCGCTGCCCGCCGAGTCCGCTCCCGTCGACCCGAACTCGACGCAGGGGCGCGCCATCAGCGTACGAACGCTCGGACAGGGCGTGCCGTTCGGACGCCAGGCCGCCGCCCAGCAGCCGGGGCAGCCGCCGCAGGGCGGACAGCAGCAACTGCCGCAGGCGCAGCCGCCGGGGCCCCAGCAGCCTCCGCAGGCACACCCGTTGCCGCAGCAGGGCGCACAGCCGGACCCGTCCCAGACTCCGGCGCAGCCCTCCGCCGGAGGTTCGGGCCGTCGGCGTCGGCTGTCCACGCCGCCCGCGGCGCCCGCGGCAGGCGCCGACGAGCGTCAGGACGCGGCCCGCCCGCACCCCCAGGCACAGCCCCAGGCGGCCAAGACGCAGCCGCAGCCCCGGCTTTCGCCGACCACCGAGGGCACCGGGCGCGCGTACGCGATCGGCGCTCCGGACGAGGACGCCGACGAGGGCCCGCAGCTCCTTGACGGCCCCGGGGGCGCCGTGGAGGTGTCGAACCAGCCGCAACCGCAGCCCATGGACGACGAACTGCCGCCCGAGCCGCTGGACAACCCGCGCCGCCTCCTGGTGTGGCCCGCGCCGGACGTCACCACGCAGCAGGCCCTGAGCGACCGCGGCTACCGTCCCGTCATCGTGCACTCCCGCGAGGAGGTCGACGCGCAGATCGCCGCGTTCCCGGCGGCCCTCTTCGTGGACCCGCTGACCGGGCCGATCACGCGTACGGCACTGCAGTCGCTGCGCCAGGCCGCGGTCGCCGCCGAGGTGCCGGTCCTGGTCACGGCGGGACTCGGCCAGGCTTCGCGCGAGGCGGCGTACGGCGCCGACCCCGCCGTACTCCTGAAGGCCCTGGCGCCGCGCGACAGCGAGCAGCATCCGCCGCGCGTGCTGCTCATCGAGGAGCACGAGGAGATCGCGCTCGCGCTGACCGCGACGCTGGAGCGGCGCGGGATGCAGGTCGCCCGGGCCGAGAGCGACGCGGACGCGGTCACGCTCGCCGCCCAGATGCGGCCGAACCTGGTGGTCATGGACCTGCTCCAGGTACGCCGCCGGCGTGCCGGGATCATCGACTGGCTGCGCGCGAACGGGCAGTTGAACCGCACCCCGCTCGTCGTCTACACGGCGGCCGTCGACGAGACCGACCTGCCGAAGCTCGCCGCGGGCGAGACCGTGCTGTTCCTCGCGGAGCGGTCCACGAGCGGCGAGGTGCAGAGCCGGATCGTGGATCTGCTGGCGAAGATCGGCACGAACTGACGTACCGAAGGGTCAATCGGTCGGTGCCGTCAGGCGGCGGGCGGCGGCGCGGACCGACGCGCGCAGCCGGGCGCGGTCCTCGTCCCCGGCGCCCACCAGGATGCGCCGCATCTGCGGCACCGCCGAGGCCCAGCCTGCCAGCGCGACCAGCATGAACAGCAGGTCGGTCGCCGGGATCGCGTCGGTGATGACGCCGCGCGCCTGGGCCTCCTCGAAGGCGGCGACCTTGCTGTCGTAGTGCGCCTGACGCTCGTACTCGTGCGGCAGCTCCTCGGTGCCGCCGTACTCGATGCCCTCCCAGAAGAGCAGGCGCAGCACCTCGGGGTGGGTGGCGTGGTACTCGATCAGCCGGTCCATCCAGCCGTCCATGTCGTCGGCGTCGACGGGGACGCTGACGGCCAGATCGAGCATCTTCTTCTCCAGGACCTGGGCGAAGAGCTCGGCCTTGTTGCCGTAATAGGCGTAAATGAGCTGCTTGTTAGCCTTTGCCTCGCCCGCGATGCGGTCGATGCGGGCGCCCGCGATGCCGAACCGGGCGAACTCCGCGACCGCCGCGTCGAAGATCCGGGCCCTGGTGGCCTCGGGGTCTCTCACTGCCATGGGAACAGCGTAAGCGACTTTGCCGTCCAACCAACCATTTAGTTGCTTGACAGTCGCCGGGTCATGGGCGCAGACTTTTTGCAACTAACCAGTTGGTTGCAAGACGGAGCACGGAGGGTCCTTCCGCCCATGACTTCAGCGACGCCACCTCCGCCGGGTGCCCTGACGGACCGGCCGGGACCCATCAGGTCGACGGCGCGTCCGGGCCCGCCCGGCCCGGAAGCCGGTCTCCCCCCGCGCCTGTTCCTCGTGCTGATAGCCGTCTGCACGGCGGTCACGGCGGCGAACATCTACGTCGCGGCGCCGCTGCTCCCCCTCATGGCCAAGGACTTCGGCTCCACACCGTCGGGCGTCGCGTGGATCGCCTCGGTGGCCCAGTTCGGGTACGCCGCCGGGCTGCTGTTCTTCGCCCCGCTCGGCGACCGCGTGAACCGCCGCCGGCTGGTGGCGGTCCTCTCCCTGGCCACGACGGCCGCACTGACCCTGGGCGCGGCCGCCACCGGCACCACGGCGCTGGCCGCCGCCGTCCTGGTCGCCTCCGCCGCGACGGTCGTCCCGCAACTGCTCGTGCCGCTCGTCGCCGAGCGGGCCCCGGCACACCGCCGGGCCAGCCATGTCGCGGCCGTCATAGCGGGCCTCTTCACCGGCATCGTCGCGGCGCGGGTCGTCGGCGGCCTCGCCGGGCAGGCGTTCGGCTGGCGCGCGGTCTTCCTCGGCGCGGCCGTGCTCACGGCCGTGCTCGGTCTGGCCTCCGCGGCCGCCCTGCCCAAGGAGAACCGCCGCCGCACGGGCCCGCTGTTCGCGGGCCTCGCCCAACTCCCGCGCGTCGTCAAGGCGTCACCGGAGCTGCGGCGCGCCTGCATACGCCAGGGCGGGATGTACGGGGCGTGGAGCGCCCTGTGGACATCCCTCGCCCTGCTGCTCACGGGCGACGGCGGCGACGGGTACGGCATGACGACCGGCGCGGCCGGCCTGTTCGGGCTCTTCGGCCTGGCGGCCAGCCTGGTGGCGCCCGTCGCGGGCGGACTCGTGGACCGGTTCGGCGCGGCCAGGGTGGTGGCGTCGGCCTATGGGCTCGCGGCGGTCTCGGTGCCGTTGTTCTGGCTGGGCGGCGAGCGGCTGTGGGCGCTGTGCGCGGCGGCGGTCGCCGTCCACGCGGCGCTGGTCGCCAGCCACATCGCCAACCAGACGCTGGCCCTGACCACCACCTCCACCCCGGCGGTCGCCAACACCGCCTATGTGGTGGCGGGTTTCACGGGCGGCGCCCTCGCCTCGGCCCTCGCGGGCGCGGCGTTCACCCACGGGGGCTGGGTCGGGGTGTGCGCGGTGGCCGCGGGCTGCCTGGCCGTGGGGTGGGGCGCCTCGTCCTTGCGAATACGGCGAATACGGCGGTGAGGTGCCGGGCGCCGGGGGAGCACCGGCCGGGTGGCACGCGTCGCGCGGGCCGGGTGGATCACGCGTGGGGCGGGCCGGGCGGGGTACGCCTCACCGCCCGTGCCCGGCGCCGCCCCGCGCGTCAGAGCTGCGTCACGTCCAGCTCGCCCGCCGCGTACTGCCTGCGCAGCACCTTCTTGTCGAACTTGCCGACGCTCGTCTTGGGGACGGCAGGCACGAGTGCCCAGCGCTCCGGGAGCTGCCACTTGGCGACGCGGCCTGCGAGGAAGTCGCGCAGAATCGCGTAGTCGGCGGTGGCGTCCTCCTTGAGGACGACGGTGGCGAGGGGGCGTTCACCCCACTTCACGTCGGGGACGGCGACGACCGCGGCCTCGGCGACGTCCGGGTGGCACATCAGCGCGTTCTCCAGCTCGACGGACGAGATCCACTCGCCGCCGGACTTGATGACGTCCTTCGCGCGGTCGGTGAGCGTCAGGAAGCCGTCGGCGCTGATGACGCCCACGTCGCCGGTCCGCAGCCAGCCGTCGGGGCTGAACTTGTCCTCGGGCTTGAGGACTTCGCCGCCCGCGCCGCCGTAGTAGGAGCCGGCGATCCAGGGGCCGCGCACCTCGAGCTCGCCCGCGGACTTGCCGTCCCAGGGCAGGTGGGTGCCGTCGGGTCCGACCAGGCGGCCCTCGACGCCGGCGGGGAAGCGGCCCTGGGTGAGGCGGTAGGCGAGCTCCTCGTCGGTGCCGAGGACGTGGGCGGGCGGCCGCGCGACCGTGCCGAGCGGAGACGTCTCGGTCATGCCCCAGGCGTGGCAGACACGGACGCCGAGCCCGTCGAATGCCTCCATCAAGGAGGGCGGACAGGCCGCGCCGCCGATGGTGACCTGGCCGAGACAGCTGACGTCGCGGGGCTTGGCGGTGAGTTCGGCGAGCAGTCCCTGCCAGATGGTGGGCACGGCCGCGGCGTGCGTCGGCCGCTCGGACTCGATCATCTCGGCGAGCGGCGCGGGCTGCAGGAAGCGGTCCGGCATCAGCATGCCGACACCGGTCATGAAGGTGGCGTGCGGCAGCCCCCAGGCATTCACATGGAACTGCGGCACGACGACGAGGCTGAGGTCGGCGTCCGTGAGGCCCATCGACTGGGTCATGTTGACCTGCATGGAGTGCAGGTAGATGGAGCGGTGGGAGTAGACGACGCCCTTGGGGTCACCGGTGGTGCCGGAGGTGTAGCACATGGCGGCGGCACGGCGTTCGTCGAGTTCGGGCCAGTCGTAGCCGGTGGGCCTGCCCGCGATGAGGTCCTCGTACTCGTGGACGCGGGGGCGGACACCCTCCAGGAGGGAGCGGTCGCCGGGTCCGGAGACGACCAGGTGCTCGACGGTCGGCATGCGGTCGAGCAGCGGCGTGATCAGCCCGAGCAGCGAGCCGTTGATGATGATGACGCGGTCGGCGGCGTGGCCGACGATCCAGGTGAGCTGTTCCGCGGGGAGCCGCAGATTGAGGGTGTGCAGGACGGCGCCCATGCAGGGCACGGCGAAGTACGCCTCGACGTGTTCGGCGTTGTTCCACATGAACGTCGCCACGCGGTCGTCGTCCCGGACGCCGAGGTCGTCGCGCAGGGCGTGGGCGAGCTGGGCGGCGCGCGCGCCGATCTCCCGGAAGCTGCGCCGCTGCGGGGCGGTGTCGCCGGTCCACGTGATGACCTGCGCGTCCCCGTGCACGGTGGTCCCGTGCTGGAGGATGCGGGTCACAGTCAGCGGTACGTCCTGCATGGTGCTCAGCACGGCATCCTCCCGGTGGGCGCGGCCAACAGGCGTCCGGGCGTTCCCGGCGCTCTACCTGGTAGTAGCCCCAGATTCTTGCCGCATACCGCTTGGTATGTCACTACTGCGGGAGCACGTGAGGGAAAAAGACCGCACCGGAGCGGAGAGGATGGCGTGCCCCTGTCAGGCCATGGGCCCGGTGGCGCGGAGCGGGAGCTCAGCGGACCGGCGTCAGCTCCGGGTCCTCACGGAGCTTGCCGAGCGCCCGCGACACCGCGCTCTTCACGGTGCCGATGGAGACCCCCAGCACCTCGGCCGTCTGGGCCTCGCTCAGATCCTCGTAGTACCGCAGGACGACCATCGCCCGCTGCCGCGCCGGCAGCTTCATGATCGCGCGCCACATCGCGTCGTGCAGCGCCTGCTGCTCGGCCGGGTCGCCGGCCGGAACGGTCTCCGGCTCGGGCAGCTCGTCGCAGGCGAACTCGTCGACCTTGCGCTTGCGCCACTGCGACGTACGCGTGTTCAGCAGGGCCCGGCGGACATAGCCGTCGAGCGCGCGGTGATCCTCGATCCGGTCCCAGGCCACATACGTCTTGGTCAGCGCCGTCTGCAGCAGGTCCTCGGCATCGCTCGGGTTCGCCGTCAACGAGCGGGCGGTGCGCAGCAGCACCGGCTGACGCGCCCGGACGTAGGAGGCGAACGACGGGTAGGCCGAAGGACTCGTGGTCCGCGTCGCGGCCTTCGATGCGCTGGTGCACACGGTCACCATGGATGCGGTCATGGCTCCACGCTAGAAGCGACCCCTACATCAGCGGATCGGCCGCAGGTCCCGAAGCGTTGTCCGCCTCAGGTTGTACGAGGGGAGCCAGCCCCACCTCCTGAAGGTGGAGGAGGTGGGGCCGACCCTTGCGGGTTCAACCCTGAGGCGTACGAAAGTGCCTGGCGGCCGGGGTAGGAAAGCCGGGGGCGTACGAGCCCGGCGTACGGGAGCGCCCCGAAGGGGCGCGGGGAACTGCGCGCCCGCACCGCCCGGGCGCGGCCCCGTGCACCAGCGGAACCGCTAGTCCAGCGTGGCCACGGGAGCATCCACCAGGTTGCGGTCGATCGTGATCGTCCGGCCGCCGTGCCGCTCCGTGACGTTGCCCGCGTACTGGTGGATCCGCCGGTTGGGCTGCCAGGCGTTCCGGCCGAGCGCGGGCTCGCCGTTCAGGTCCGGGGAGGTGTGCCAGCGCGCGAACCACATCACCGACGGCAGGTCCCGCACCCCGGCCCGGCGGGCCTGGTCCATGTGCCGTACGCCGGAGTTGGCGCTGCTGTAGAAGCCCGGTACGTAGCCGTGGCTGCGCACTTCGCGGTTCCAGGCCCGGACGAAGGAGAGCGTGTCACGGGCGCACCCCTTCCGCTCGTGCCGGTACGACTCCATGTCCAGGTAGAGCGGGCTCTCCGGCTCGATGCCCAGGCCCCGGGCCTTCTCGACCGCGTCGCCTCCCTCCCGTGTGCCCTGCTTCCAGGGGTCGCTCCCGATGCGGACGTGCTGCTTGTTGCGTGCCACGACGCACGGCGACTGCGAGCCGACGTACACCGGAAGCACCCCCCAGCCCATCTCGTCGACCTCCTGCAGCCAGCCCCGGCTCAGGTGCTTCTGGTCGGCGCAGGCCCGGCCGCGGCCGCCGAAGTACACGCCCACCGCGCCGTAGTCCGACGCGAGCCAGCGCCGCATCGAATCGGTGGACGGTGCCTGGCAGGTGTCGAAGCCGCGGCCGTAATAGGTCTTCGGGTCGGCGTAGGCGGCGGGGCCGGCGTAGGCGTAGGCGTCCGGGTCGGCATCGGTGTCCGGGTCCGGCTCGGCGTCGGAGCCCGGGTCGGCCCGCGCGGCGACGCCCGCGGCCAGGCCCGTGCGGGGCGAAGGGCCGCCGCCCGATGGCGCGGTCGTGTCCATCGCCAGGGTGGCCAGGCCGAGGCCGAGGGCGAGTCCCAAGAGCAGCTTTCGTTGGCGCATACGGCGAGTGAACGGGCCGGGTCCGGCACCGGGCGTGGGGACGCGCCGCGTTCAGCCGTCCGCCGTCAGAATCAGCCCCGATGTGGGGACACCGGTGCCTGCCGTGACGAGGGTGCGCGCGGCGCCCGGTATCTGGTTCACCGCCGTGCCCCGCACCTGCCGGACCGCCTCGGCCACGCCGTTCATCCCGTGCAGATACGCCTCCCCGAGCTGCCCGCCGTGGGTGTTCAGCGGCAGCCGCTCCTTCGCGACGAACTCCGCCGCCTCGCCGGGGCCGCAGAACCCGAACTCCTCCAGCTGCATCAGCACGAACGGAGTGAAGTGGTCATAGAGGATGCCCACGTCCACGTCGTCGGGCGTGAGCCCCGACGTGCGCCACAACTGCCGTGCCACGACGCCCATTTCGGGCAGTCCGGTGAGGTCGTCGCGGTAGAAGCTCGTCATCTGCTCCTGCGCGCGGCCCGCGCCCTGGGCCGCGGCGGCGATCACGGCGGGCGGGTGCGGCAGGTCGCGGGCCCGCTCCACGCTCGTCACGACGACCGCCTGCCCGCCGTCCGTCTCCTGGCAGCAGTCCAGGAGCCGCAGCGGCTCGACGATCCACCGCGAGGCGGCGTGGTCCTCCAGGGTGATGGGCTTGCCGTAGAAGTAGGCGGCCGGGTTCGTCGCCGCGTACTTCCGGTCGGTGACCGACACATGGCCGAACACCTCCGGTGTCAGTCCGTACGCGTACAGATAGCGCTGGGCCGCCATCGCCACCCAGGACGCGGGCGTGAGCAGCCCGAACGGCAGCGACCAGCCGAGCGCCGCGCCCTCCGCCGACGGCTCGCGGCGTTGCACCCCGGAGCCGAAGCGGCGGCCGGACCGCTCGTTGAACGCGCGGTAGCAGACGACCACTTCGGCCACCCCGGTCGCCACCGCGAGCGCCGCCTGCTGCAGGGTCGCGCAGGCCGCGCCGCCGCCGTAGTGCACGCGGGAGAAGAAGGACAGCTCGCCCATGCCCGCGGCCTGGGCCACCGTGATCTCCGGGCTGGTGTCCATGGTGAACGTGACCAGGCCGTCCACGTCGGCCGGGCGCAGGCCCGCGTCGTCCAGGGCGGACCGCACCGCCTCCACGGCCAGCTTCAGCTCGCTGCGGCCGGAGTCCTTGGAGAACTCCGTCGCCCCGATCCCGGCGATCGCCGCTCGGCCGCCCAGGCGGTCCTTGCTTCGTACGCTCATACGCGGCCTCCCCGCACGGGCACCGTGACCGTGACGGTGCCGGTCACGTGCTTGCCGATGCCGTTGGCGCCGACGACCCCGACGGTGACTGTCACCGCGCCTCCGCCGGGCTCGGCCCGACCGGCCCGACCGGCCCGACCGGCCTGCTCGGCCTGCTCGGCCTGCTCGGACTGCTCGACGTGCTCGATCGTCCCCGTCAACGTCATCGTGTCCCCGGGATAGTTGGGCGCTCCCAGCCGGATCGCCACCCTCCGGAGGGTGGCGCCCGGGCCGAGCCGATCCGTTATGTACCGCCCCACCAGGCCGTTCGTCGTGAGGATGTTCATGAAGATGTCGGGGGAGCCCTTCTCCTTGGCGAGCTCCGCGTCGTGGTGCACGTCCTGGTAGTCCCGCGAGGCGATGGCCCCGGCGACGATCAGGGTGCGGGTGACCGGGATCTCCAGGGGCGGGAGGGTGTCCCCCGGCCGGAGCACTGCGGTACTGCTGCTCATGCGGACTCCTCCTCCGTCGCGATCAAATCGCCCAGTTCGGCCAGGACTTCGCCGCCGCACCCCAGATACGCGTCCAGCTGGCGGCCCCACAGGAAGTGCCGGTGCACCGGATACTCGACGTCGGCGCCCATGCCGCCGTGCAGATGCTGGCCCGCGTGCACCACGCGGCGGCCCGCCTCCGACGCCCACCACGCGGTGGTCAGCGCGTGCGTGCCGTACGGCAGGCCCTGGTCACGGCGCCAGGCAGCCTCGTACGCCGTGACGCGGATCGCCTCCGTGTCCATGTACGCCTCCGCCGCGCGGAGTTGGACCGCCTGCTTGGCGGCGAGCGGGCGGCCGAACTGCTCCCGCTCGTTCGTGTACGCGACGGCCCGGGCCAGCGATCCCGCGCAGACCCCGGCCTGCAGCCCCGCGAAGGCCGTACGGGCCGTGGCCAGTACGTCGTCGTAGGCGGCGCCGGGCCGAGCACCGCCCCCCAGCCGCTGCGCCCGCACCCCGTCCAGCTCCAGCCGGCCCGCCCGCCACGGCGCCGTCAGCTCGACCGGATCGCAGGTCACGTCGGCCGCGCGGACCAGCCACAGGCTGTGGTCCGCCGTCGCCACCAGGACGAATGTGGCGTCCCGCAGCCACGGCACCCAGGGCACCGCCCCGCTCAGCCGACCGCCCTCGGCCCGCAACTGGCTCCCGCGCGCGGGGAACGCCCCCGTCGCCACTTCCGACCCGTCCCGCAGCCCCGGCAGCAGCTCCGCCCGCTGGTCCGCCGAGCCGTGCGCCGTCACGGCCAGCAGGCCGTACACACAGGTCGCCGCGAACGGCACCTGGGCCGTCGTCCGGCCCTGCTCCTCCAGCAGCAGCACCAGGCCGAGCAGGCCGACCTCCTCCACCGCCCCCGGCAGGCCCGCCGCGCACAGCGCCTTCCACAGCTCGGCGTCCGTCCCGGTGCCCGCCGCCGCGAGCCGCTCGGGTGTGGACAGGTCGCCGAAGATCCGCGCGGCCAGATCACGGGCTGCCGCCTGTTCGGGTGTGGGCGTGAAGTCCATGTCAGCGCACACCCCCTGGGACACCGGCGGCGACCGGCCGGAACATCGGCAGCTCCAACTCCTCGTCGACCCGCCGGAACTCCAGCCGCACCGGCATCCCGATCCGCACCTCGTCGTGCGGCACGCCCACCACCTGGCTGAGGATGCGCACGCCTTCCGCCAGTTCGACGAGCACCACCGCGTACGGTCCCGCCCCCTCGTCCGCCCGATACGGCTCGGTGAACGCCGGGAACGGCGGGTGGTGCATCACGACGTACGAATAGACCGTGCCCTCTCCGCTCGCCTCCACCGTGTCCCACTCCGGTGAGCCGCAGGCGTTGCAGCCCGGCAGCCAGGGGAAGCGCGGGCGGGCGCAGTCGCCGCAGCGCTGGATGAGCAGCCGGTGCCGGGCCACGCCGTCCCAGAACCCCGCGTTGTCCCTGTTGATCACGGGCCTCGGCCTCTTGGCCGTGGGCCTTGGCTGCCTGCTCCGGTCGGTGGGGGCCGCCTCCTTCGGCTTCCGCCGCGCGGGGGCGAACTTGAGGATTCGGAAGCGGTGCGTCCCGGCCGGTTCGCCGTCCGCGCGGACGTCCATCCGCGTCGTCACGAAATAGCCGGTGCCGAGCTTGGTCGTCTTGCGCTCGGAGACCGATTCGATCACCGCGTCGAAGGTGATCTCCTCCCCGGGGCGCAGCGGTCGCAGATACTCCTGCTCGCAGTCGGTCGCCACGACCGAGGCATACCCGGCGTCGTCGAGCAGGGCGAACAACTCGTCGTACGCCTCCGAGCGGTCGGTGTGGCCCGAGAGGCCGCCCATCGTCCACACCTGGAGCATGGTGGGTGGCGCGACGGCCTCCGGCCCGGTGTACGCCGCGTCCGTATCCCCCATCGCCTCGCACCAGTGCCTGATCATCGGCTCGTTCACCAGGTCCTTGCCGCGCCCCGCCACGGCGGCGGCTCTGCCCTCGTACGCCTTCAACTTCTCGTACAGCTCGTCCTTCTCCGGTGCCCCGCCCGTCATCGCCGCCCCCTCCGCATCCCGAGCCGCATCGTCGCCACGATCTCCCGCTGCACCTCGCTCACCCCGCCCCCGAAGGTGTTGATCTGCGCCGCCCTGTTCATGCGCTCCAGCTCCCCGTCCCCGGCCGCCCCCGGCCCCGATTCCCGCCCCGGTCCCGCCCCCCGCTCCGATGCCGCCCCCAGTGCCAGGGATCCCGGTGACCCGGCCCGGACGAGGCCCGCGTCCCCCGCGATCTCCTGACATATTCGGTACACCTCGACCGCCGATTCGGTTCCCACGAACTTCACGCCGCTCGCGTCCCCGGGGGCCAGCCGGCCGGCCCCCACATCCCCCACCAAACGCCAGTTGAGCAGGCGCGTTGCCGCGAGCCGGGCATGCGCCTCGGCCAGTTTCAAACGGATCCACGGAGCGTCAATCCGACGTTCGCCGGTCACCGGATCGGGTGAGCACGCGGCGGTGCGCGCGGCCGCGTAGAAGTCCTCGGCCTGCATGCCGATCGCGGCGAGCGCGACCCGCTCGTGGTTGAGCTGCTCGGTGATGAGGCCCCAGCCGCCGTTCTCCTCGCCGACGAGGTTTCCCGCGGGCACGCGCACGCCGTCGTAGTACGTCGCTGTCGTGGTCAGGCCGCCGACGGTCTCGATCGGGGTCCAGGAGAAGCCGGGGGAGTCGGTCGGCACGAGGAGGACGGAGATGCCCCGGTGCTTGGGCGCGTCCGGGTCGGTGCGGCAGGCGAGCCAGATCCAGTCGGCGTTCTGGGCGTTGGAGGTGAAGATCTTCTGCCCGTCGATCAGCCAGTCGCCGACAGGACCGGCCTCGGGAGCCGATGCCCGCGCCCCCGCCTGGCGTACCGCCCGCGTCCGCAGCGAGGCCAGGTCCGTGCCCGCGGACGGCTCGCTGTAACCGATCGCGAAGACGGTTTCCCCGCGCAGGATGCCGGGCAGGAGGGCGGCCTTCTGTTCCTCGGTCCCGTACTTCATGAGGGTCGGCCCGACGGTGTTCAGGGTGACCATCGACACGGGAGCGCCCACGCGGTACGCCTCGTCGAAGAACACGAACTGCTCGTCCGGGCCGCGCCCCTGGCCGCCGTACGCGACGGGCCAGCCGAGGCCGAGCAGCCCGTCGGCGCCGATGCGCCGCAGGATCCGGCGCTGCGCGGCCGGGTCGTCGCTCGCGGGCGGGCCGTCGGGCAGCAGTGCGCGGAAGTACGCGCGCAGCTCGGCGCGCAGGCGGTGCTGGCGTTCGGTGGGGGCGAGGTGCACGGGGGCGGCCTCTCCGTCTCGTACCGGCAGGGTTTCTGACTGTCCGTCAGAAACAGAACCGGCGTCAAGGCCCCGGAGGTGGCAGGACCCAGCTCGAACACAGCTGCGCGGCAGTGCCCCAGGCACCGCCGCGCAGCCGTCACATCACCCCACTGAGCAGGCCCCCGAGGATCACTCCCCGGCGAGGCCCGGGCTCACCACAGTTCGCTGAAGTTCACAGCGACGTTGGCGTTCGACTGCTCGATCTCCGTGAACGCGGAACCGTTCACCTGGGCCGTGTTGCTCTGGTTCGAGGCGCCGTTGCCGACCGCCTGCTGCTGCGTGGTGGACGAGTTGCCGCTGTTGTCGTCGCCGACGCCGCTGCCGGTGACCGTAGCCACACCCGCGTTGGATCCGTCGTCCGCGAACGAACCGTTGTCGGCCATCGCAACACCGGAGAAGAGCGCGGCGGCGAGGGGCAGAGCCGCGACAGCAGCGAGGGCGCGGGCGGTACGGATGCTTGCCATGTTTTTCCTCCAGGACGGGGAGTCACGCACCGGCGGGAAGCCGGAAGCGCCTCAAGTAGCTCTTGCTCCAAGGCGGTTGGCCGACCGCCTCGGTTCTGGATCTGCACGACGTCGCGAGTTCAGAGTTGCCCACCGAATCCCCTCGGAACCACCCCGGAAGACACGATTCCCCCGCAAGCGTGAGGACATGTCGATAAACACGCTTTGCATCCGCAGCGTCCCGGCTCGGCGCCGTTCCGGCGGCCCGGCCCAGGCGCCGCACGGGCTGAAGCGTTCCGGCACGCACCCGAAGTCAGGGGGCGCCGTCCGCGTACGACGCGCCACCCCGGGCCACCCCCCTTTCTTTCTTCGAACGCTTGTACGAAAATGAAGTCATGGCCCCCATCGACCGCCATGCCGCAGACCGCAACACCCCTGACCCCGGCCCTGATCACACCCCTCACCACACCCCTGCCCCCAGCCCTGAGCGCGCCCCGGACCAGGCCCCCATGACTCCCGGCCCGGCACCCGAAGGGCGCGCGCGGGGACGCCCCCCGGCGGACCACCGCTCCACCGCCGACCGGCACACCGCCACGCTCGCGCTCGCCCACGCCCTGTCCGCCGCCGAGCGCGGCCTCGCCGTCATCCCGCTCTCCCGGACCAAGCTCCCGGCGCTGCGCTCCCCGCACCACGATGACCCGCAGCCGTCGGCGTGCCGGGGCGAGTGCGGCCGCATGGGGCACGGTGTGTACGACGCGTCGACCGATCCGCTGCGCATCCGTGAACTGTTCGCCGCCGCGCCCTGGGCCTCCGGCTACGGCATCGCGTGCGGCCTCGCCCCGTACCACCTGATCGGCATCGACCTGGACACCAAGTCCGGTGCCGACGCCCCGGCCGCGCTGCGCGAGCTGGCGCTGCGGCACCTGTTCACCATCCCGGACACCGTCGTCGTGACGACGCCGAGCGGCGGCCGCCACATCTGGCTGTCCGGGCCGCCCGACACGGTGGTGCCCAACTCGGCGGGGCGCCTGGCCCCCGGGATCGACATCCGGGGAGCGGGCGGCTACCTGGTCGGCCCGGGCTCCCGTACCGAACACGGTGTCTACAGCACGGTGCCCGGCACGGGCCACCTCCCGCCGGCCACATGCCCGCCCGCGCTCCTGCGCCTGCTCGCGCCGTCACCGCGCCGCAGGGCCGCGACCCCGCGAGCGGACGGCCCGCCGGCTGCCCAACAGGGCCAGGGCCTGGTCCAGTTCGTCCTCGCGGCGCACGAGGGGCAGCGCAACACCCGCCTGTTCTGGGCGGCGTGCCGCGCCTACGAGAACGGCCTCGGCGAGTCCCTCACCGGCCCCCTCACGGACGCGGCACTCCGCGTGGGCCTCACCCTCCGCGAGGCCCGGTCGACCATCGCGTCGGCGGCGCGACTGACGGGCCACGACTGAGCGCTTCGCTGGATGGGCAGGCGTGCGGACGTGGGGCCGTGCGGCCGAGCCGAACCCCTAGGGGACCGGCAGCCCATCGATCGGCAGCGAACGTGCCACCGAACCGTCGACGATCCCCCGCCCGGGAACCCCGTCGAACGATTCCTGCGCGACCAGCGAGGTGACGGACGGCCGGTCCCCCGACGACTCCTCCGCGGCCGCGGCGGGCGCCGCGGCCCCCAGCACCATGACCGCGCCGACGGCCCCCACCGAACCCACCGCGCCCACGACAGCCTCAACGATCCTCATGCCCGAAGCTCCCCTTCCAGTTCCGGCAGCACGCACAACGGAGCACGACGCTCGCACCTCCGGGGCACCCGGCCTGCGCGGCCGGCACCCAACGCCCTGCCGCACCCTTAACCCGCCCCCGCCCCCCGGAGGTACCGCCCCCTCACCCGAGCGGCCCAGGGCAACGCCGCCCGACCGCACCGGCGGGGCTCACGGGCGAGTGCAGGAGGATGATCCCCATGCGCGGAGAGAGCGAGTACGAAGCCGTCGTGGACCGGCTGTGGCAGGAGCACCTGGCCGCCACCTTCCCGGCGGGATCGCGCGGCGCCGAACTGGCGGGCCACGACCTGGTGATGCTCGACGCGGACGTCGCCGGCTGCGTGAGCACGTGGCGGGGCAACGGCGGATCCCTCGATGCGCGGCGCCACCAGGTCCTGTACCGCCGCATCGCCGCCCTCGAGAAGGTCCTGCCCCTCCTCACGGACACAGAAGAGCTCCGGTACTTCCGACGGCTGCGCCAACTCGCAGTCCTCACGGCAGAGGCGGGGTGACCGAAAGCTCCGGTCACCCCGCCTCATCAGGCCCTATGGCCAGTTACCGCGGTGGGTGTGGGATTTGAACCCACGGTGGCGTGAACCACGACGGTTTTCAAGACCGTTCCCTTAGGCCGCTCGGGCAACCCACCCCGCGCCCGCGGCCGGTGTGCGGCGGCGGCGCGGGGTCAAGAGTAGCGGGTCAGCCGTCGCCCTTGCGTGCGCCCAGGACCACGTCGGCCGTGCGCTCCTTGCCGTCGCGTTCGTAGGTGATCTTGACGGTGTCGCCGGGCTTGTGGGTCCAGATCTGGCCGATCAGCGTCGGGCCGCTGTCGATGACCATGTCGTCCAGCTTCTTGATGACGTCGCCGGACTTGAGGCCCGCCTTGTCCGCGGGGCCGTCCGGCTCCACCGCCGCGCCGGAGCCGCCCGCCGCGCGGTCGGAGATGGTCGCGCCGTCCGACGTGTCCGCCAGGGAGACCGACGCGCCGATGACCGGATACGTCGCCTCGCCCGTCTTGATCAGCTGCTGGCCGACGTTCTTCGCCTGGTTCACCGGGATCGCGAAGCCCAGGCCGATCGAGCCCGACTGGCCGCCGCCTCCGAGCCCGCCGCTGTCGGCGGGCTTGATCGCCGAGTTGATGCCGATGACCGCGCCGCGCGCGTCCAGGAGCGGACCGCCGGAGTTGCCCGGGTTGATGGAGGCGTCGGTCTGCAGCGCGCTCATGTACGAGCTCTTGCTGCTGCCGCCGTCGCTGGAGGTCACCGGGCGGTTCTTGGCGCTGACGATGCCCGTCGTGACCGTGTTGGAGAGGCCGAAGGGCGCGCCGATGGCGATCGTGGAGTCCCCGACGGCCACCTTGTCGGAGTCGGCGAGCGGGATCGGCTTCAGGTCCGCCGGCTTGTCCTTGAGCTTGATGACCGCGACGTCATAGCCCTCGGCCCGGCCCACCACCTCGGCGTCGTACTTCTTGCCGTTCGAGAACGTCGCCGACAGCTTGCCGCCCTGGGCCGCGGACGCCACCACGTGGTTGTTGGTCATGATGTGGCCCTGCTCGTCGTACACGAAGCCGGTGCCCGTGCCGCCCTCGCCGCTGCCGCTCTGGGCCTCGATGGTGACGACGCTCGGCAGCGCCTTGTTCGCGATGTCCGCCACCGAGCCGGGCTGGCGCTTGAGGTCGGCCGGGGAGTCCGACGCGGAGACCGTCGTCGAGTCCGTGCCGCTGTCCTCCTCGCGGTCCGCCGCCCAGAAGCCGAGGCCGCCGCCGACGCCGCCCGCCCAG
>NZ_AOPZ01000031.1 GCF_000414115.1 Streptomyces aurantiacus JA 4570 | reverse complement strand
AGCCGCGGAGCGGCGATATGGGGGCCCGGGGGCGGAGCCCCCGGTTTTGGGCCCCGCCAGGGGTCCCGGTGGCTCACATCTCCAGCAGCACCGTGAACGGCCCCTCATTCGTCAGACCCACCCGCATCTGCGCGCCGAAGCGCCCCGTGGCCACCGTGGCGCCCAGGGCGCGGAGCCGGGCGACGACCTCGTCGACGAGGGGCTCGGCCACCGCGCCGGGCGCGGCCGCGTTCCAGGTGGGCCGACGGCCCTTGCGCGCGTCCCCGTACAGGGTGAACTGGCTGATGACGAGGAGCGGCGCGTCGACGTCCGAGCAGGACCTCTCCTCGGACAGCACCCGCAACGACCAGAGCTTGCGCGCCAGTTGACCGGCCTTCTCCTTGGTGTCGTCGTGGGTCACCCCCACGAGCACACACAGCCCCTCGCCGGCGATCTCGCCGACCGTCTCACCGTCCACGACGACACTCGCGCCGTCCACCCTCTGCACCACCGCACGCATGCCGACCATGATGCCCTGCCCGAGCGCGCCGTCCGTGCGCCGGTCCAGAACCCCCCATCCGGGGGCGATTGGGACCACTCGTGCACAGAGCGGCCACTGGGGGTGGCACGATGCTCACACGCGGTGTACCGCGCCGGCTGAGGGGACGGTAGAGCCACATGAGCACACCCAGTACGCCCAGTACTCCCAGTACGTCCAGCACACCCTGGTCACCAGGGACGAGACGTACGGGCGGGACGGGCGGAACGGCCGCGACGGGCGGGGCGAGCGGGACGCCCGGTGCGGGCGGCATCGGCGGGACGAACGTGCCGCGCCCGCCCATCCAGCGCACCGGCAGCCCCCTGCTGCCCGAAGCGCCCGCGCACGACCTGGCCGCCCTGCGCCTGCCGGAACTGCGCGAGCTGCGCCGCTCCGCGCAGCAGGACGAGGCCGACCTGAGCTACGTACGCCGGCTGCTGCAGGGCCGCATCGACATCCTGCGGGCCGAGACCGCGCGCCGCAGGGCCCCGCGCGCGGGCGCGGACGCGGGCGGCAAGGGCCCGAGGTCCCCGGGCGCGGCGGAGTCGCCGCTCGTCGTGGACCGGCTCTCGGAGATCCTCACGGACGGCCCGGCCCGGCACCGCTCCTCCGCCCGCCATGTGACGCTCGGCACCCCGCGCAGCGAGGAGTACCGCCGCCTGGCCGCCGACATGCTCGCCGAGGTCGCGCTCTCCGACCTCGCGGCCCGCACGGACGAGGAACTGCACACGGCCATGGGCCGCCTCGTCCGCTATGAACAGCAGGTGTCGCGGCGCCGTCAGGAGATGCAGCGCACGACCGACGATTGCAGTGCCGAGATCGCCCGCAGGTACCGTGAAGGAGAAGCACAAGTAGACGACCTGCTCGCGTGACCCCGCAGGGCCGGTGGTCACCGCCGCCCCGCCGGGCCCGGTGACCCCGAAGGGCCCGCGACCGCCGTGATCCACGCATCCGGCGGCCGCCCCGCGTACGACGGCAGCCGAGATCCCGTGATCCCGGCCGCCCGCCGTGCCCCGGGGCGACCGCCGCGCCGCTGATCGCGCCGGTCCCGTCGGCCCCCGGTGGCCCGGGCGTTCCCGTGGACGGTCCGTCGCACCGCACCGCCCGCACCCGGAAGGCCGAGATGCCGAATACGCAGCAGACGCCGCTGTCGTCCGCCGCCAGCTCCCCTGTCATACCCCCGGTCCTCGCCGAGGTCGTACGCTCCGGCTTCGTCGAGGGCCGCCACCGGGGCAGCCTGGTGCTGCTCGGGGCCGACGGCGGCGTGCAGCTCGCGCTCGGCGATGTGACGGCGCCGGTCTTCCCGCGCTCCACCAACAAGCCGATGCAGGCCGCGGCGGTGCTGCGGGCCGGGCTCGACCTGGCCGGCGAGCGCCTCGCCCTTGCTGCCGCCAGCCACTCCGGAGAAACGTTTCACCTCGACCTCGTACAGAAGATGCTGGCCGAGCACGGGCTGACCGCCGCCGAGCTGCAGTGCCCCGAGGACCTGCCGCTCGACCCCGTCGAGGCCGAGACGTACCTGGCCTCGGGCGCCGTCCGGGACCGCGTCACGATGAACTGCTCCGGCAAGCACACGGCGATGCTCGCGGCCTGCGAGCTGAACGGCTGGTCCAAGGAGAGCTATCTCGACCCGGAGCACCCGCTCCAGCGCCTGGTCCACGAGGGGATCGAGGCGGCGGCGGGCGAGCCGGTCACCGCCGTCGGCACGGACGGCTGCGGCGCGCCCCTGATGGCCATCTCCCTGACCGGCCTCGCGCGCGCCTACCGGCACTTCGTGCTCGCCCCCGAGGGCAGCCCCGAGCGCCGGGTCGCGGACGCGATGCGGGCCCACCCCGAGTACGTCGCCGGGTCGCGGCGGCCCGACACCTGGCTGATGCGGGAGGTGCCGGGCGCGCTGTCGAAGATGGGCGCCGAGGCGGTCCAGGCCGTCGCGCTGCCCGACGGCCGGGCCCTCGCCTTCAAGATCGACGACGGTGCGACCCGGGTCCTCGGCCCGGTCCTGGCGCGGGCCCTGCGGCTGCTCGGCGCGGACGCCCCGGTCCTGGACCGCATCGGCAGGGCGCCGCTGCTGGGGGCGGGGCGCGAGGTCGGGGAGATACGGGCCGTCATCTAGCGGCCGGAGCCCCTCCCGTGCGGCCGGACCTGCCCGTGCGGGCGGACTGGCCGCGCGGGCGGACGTGCCGACGGGGTGGCCCACGGGTGTGGGCCACCCCGTCGCTTCATCGGAACCCGGACCCGGCGTGGCGGGGCCTGTGGGTGGTCCGGGCCCCAGGTATGACGGCTGACCGAACTCCCGGCTCCCCTCCGGATGGGAGCCCGGTCAGCCCGACTGTGGGCTCAGCCCGACTGGGCGAGCAGCAGTACGAGGATCAGCGCCCCGATGCCGCCGCAGGCGGCGTTCTTGGCCTTGATCCCGACGGTGAGCATGACGAACGCGATGATTCCCATCGGCCCGTACTTCCACTGGACGAGTTGCTCGAACCCAATGGCGAGGGCGGCGATGGCGACGGCGATGAGCGGCATGACGGTCCCCCTTCCGCACGGGGGCGACGAGCCCCCTGGCCGGCTGCCAACCGTTCGACCCGAGCGCCGGGTTCGGCCCGGCGGCCTGGGCTTGTGGCCAATCCCCCCTGAGAGTCCGACCATGTCACCCAAGTTGGCTACCAACTCCAACTGACTTATCTCCGCGATGGCGCGACTCATAACCACCTTCTCAGCAACTCCCCAAAGATGGCGAGAAGTTGTACTGTTTGGTTGTGAGCCCGGACCACGCCTCCGTCAACGAGCGGAAGAGGGCGAGCGGCCCTCCCCACCGCTCGCATCACGAGGTGGCAGACGAGCTGCGCGACCGGATCAGGTCCGGGGAGCTGCGGCCGGGCCAGCGCATGCCCACGCAGGCGGAGCTGGCCGTCGAGTTCGGCGTGGAGCGGGGTGCCGTGCGGCAGGCGCTGCGCATTCTGCAGAGCGAACAGCTGCTGGCCAATGTGTCCAAGGGCAGCCCCGCCACGGTCGCGGCGCCCTCGGGGCCGAGCCCCGACGCGGTCCGCCCCGAGCCGACCATGGTCGGCCTCGCCCCGCGCATCGCCGCCGCGTTCCAGGCGCCGCACGTGGAGATCGACGCCCTCTGCCTCACCTCCGTGTCCCTGACGATGGCGATCGGTGAACCACTGCGGCAGATTCACGCCGGGGGGCGGAAACCGGCCAAGGTCGACGTCCGCGTGCTGCTGCCCAGCCGCGACATCGACCTCGCCTTCCCCGCGCCGGTCGAGGGCGACGCCGACGGCGGCCCCGTGCACCGCCGCTGGCTCGACCAGCGCAACGCGCAGGGCCAGGTGCTGCGCCACAACCTGCTGGCGCTGCGCCGGACGCACAACATCGACGTGCGCGTGGAGTTCCGCGCCCTGCCCTTCACCCCGCCCGTCAAGCTGTACCTGCTCAACGGCTCCGAGGCGCTGTTCGCGTACTACACCCTCGCCAAACGCGGCGAGGAGTTCGGGCAGGAGTATCTGGAGATGTGGGACGCGCAGGGAACGCAGTCGATGCTCTTCCCGTTCCAACAGGGGGACGGTCTGCGGGACACGACGTTCGTGGAGCAGTCCCACCTGTGGTTCAACGCGCTCTGGGAGACGATCAGTCAGGACCTGAGGCTGAACCCCGGCCCGTAGGGCGCGCGTCCGGCGCGCGGTCCAAGGCCGGCGGCTCAGCACCTGGTCACAGGGCGGGACCCGTCACCATCAGGGCCAGCACGACGGCCCCGATGGAACTGCACGTGGGGTTCTTCGCCTTGACGCCCACGGTCAGCAGGAGCAGGCCGATGATGCCAAGGGTTCCGTACTTCCACTGCACGACCTGCTCGATGGTGACGGCGAACACGGCTGCGAGGAGGGCTATGGCGGGCATGGTGGTTCCTCCTTCTGCCATCTCGGGCGAGTTGGCAACCAACTCTCTAGAGTTGTCCCCACTTGGTCGGTCTTCCTAACCACTTCGCCGTCAACTCCCTGAGATGGTGAGGGAGTTGTATCGTCTGGTCGTGACCAAGGAGAGCGTTGCAGTGAACGGCAGCAGAAAGACCTCCCCCCAGGACATCGCCGACGCCCTGCGCGACCGCATCCGCACCGGCACGCTCAAGGCGGGCGACCGCCTCCCCACCCAGGCCCAGCTCGCCCAGGAGTTCGGCGTGGAACGCGGGACGGTGCGGCAGGCGCTGCTGTCGCTGCAGCGCGACGGCTTGCTGAACCACATCAGCAGGGGCAGCCCGCCGAGGGTCGCGGCGGAGCCCTCTATGACAGCCGCGACGTCCGCCGCGCAGCCGCAACCGCAGCCGTCGATGGTCGCCCTCGCCCCCCGGCTGACGGAGGCGTTCCGGGAGCCGCGCGTGCGGGTCGACGCCGTCTCGTACACCGCCGAGACGCTCATGAACGCCGTCACCGAGCCGATCCGGCAGATCCACGAGGGGCGGGTGCGGCCGGAGTCGGTCGACGTACGCATCCTGCTGCCGAGCAGCGACATCGACCTCGCGTTCCCGGTGCCGGTCGCGAACGGCGGGGGAGGGGACCGGGACCTGCTGCAGCGGCGCTGGCTGGCCCAGCGGAACGCGCAGGGGCAGGTGCTGCGCCACAACCTCCTCAACCTGCGGCAGTCGCACGGCATGGACGTCCGGGTCACCTTCCGCGCGCTGCCGTTCACGACACCCGTCAAGCTCTATCTCCTGAACGGCCGTGAGGCGCTCCTCGCGTACTACACCCTGGAACGCGCCCAGTTGATGCTGGACACGGAGTCCGACCACCCCTCGGTGGAGGCGTACGACGCCAATGGGCAGGCGGCGGCCCTCTTCAACTTCACCGACGGCACGAGCCCGCGCGACTCGGGTTTCGTCGAGGAATCTCAGAAGTGGTTCGACGCCCTCTGGGAAACGATCACCACGGACCTAACACTCTCTTAGGTGACTCCTGATTCGACACAACCTGATGCGTCAGCGACCGAACCGGCGACGGACGAGTCCGAAGAGCTGCGGGTGCTGATCGAGGACGCCCAGTGCGTGCTCTTCGACTTCGACGGCCCCATCTGCCGCCTCTTCGCCGGGCACTCGGCCGGCAAGGTGGCCGAGGAGCAGGTGCGCTGGCTGGAGGAGCAGGGCCTGCACGGGCTGCTGGAGTCGGGCGTACGCGACGAGGCCGATCCGTACGTGGTGCTGCGCGCCGTCGACGAGCGCCACCCCGACAGCGACCTGGTCGTCGAACTGGAGGCGCGGCTCACCCGCGAGGAACAGAAGGCGGTGCCGTCCGCCTGGCCCACGCCCTACGCCGACGCGCTCGTCCGCACCTGGACGGCCACCGGTGCCCGGCTCGCCGTCACCACGAACAACTCGCCGGGCCCGGTGGCCGGATATCTGGCCGACCGGGGGCTCATCGACTGCTTCGCGCCGCGCATATACGGCCGCACCCAGGATCTGCACCTGCTCAAGCCGGACCCGTACTGCGTCAACCGGGCCCTCACCGCGATGGGGGCCGACCCGGCCCGGGCGCTGATGATCGGGGACGCCGCCTCGGACTACCAGGCCGCGACCGCCGCCGGCGTGCGCTTCCTCGGCTACGCGCGCAATGCCCGCAAGGAGGCGGCGCTGCGGCGGGCCGGCGCGGCCCACGTCGTGGATTCCCTGGAGCCGGTGCTCCGCACCCTCAGGCGGGAAATGCCGCGCGGGCGGTAAAACCACCCGACATATTCAAGGACGCCAGGAACACGTTCACGGAAGTCGGGAACACGCGGTAATGGCACAGGCGCACAAAGTAATTGCGTGCGAGGCGTCCACATGGTGGCTTCCGGCGAGGGCCCTTCCGCGCGGGCGATACCCTCAGCGCTCATGTCGCAACCTCCTTTCGGCAGAGCTGATTTGGCGCCGTCGGCCGCGGTCGGTCCTTTCGGCCGGCTGGTCCGCCGATTGGCCGTCGCTCACCGAGAACGCCCTGGTGGGAAGGTGGTGACCGGCTATCACAACAGCAACTACATCGTGCCGCTCGGCTGGACGCTGGCACTGTTGCTGCGGACGATGCCGTTTCGCGCGCGCGTCAAATGCCGTACGCCGTTGCAGGCCGCCGAGGTCGCGCCACGCATCTGGCCCAAGGAGGCCGAACTCCTTGAGGTGGTGACGCGCCATCTCAAGGAAGTGCCGCGCTGTCTGTTCGAGTTCGACGACTGGTCGATGCACGCCTATCGCGCCGGGCGCCCGCTGACCGAGGTCGACGAACACGAGCTCAATACCGGCGAACTGATGGCCAAGCTCGCCGATTTCTTCGCCAGAACCGTGTCCGTGCCGGAGTCCGAGCTGCCGCCGAGACCTGAGGGGTGGCCCGAGGACGGGGACTCCGACGGTTTTCTGGCCTGGCTCATCGGCTTCACCGAGGAGCGGGTGCACCGGGCCAACCGCCATCGGTTCGACGCGCTGTTCGAGGCGGTCGGTATCCGGCCCCATGCCATGACCGAGTTCCAGAAGAGGGCCCCGCGCCTGCTCCGCCGTCCGTTCTGTCTCCTGCACACGGACGTCCATCGCGCCAACATCGTGGTCGACCGCAGGGAAATCGCCGTCATCGACTGGGAGCTCGCCCTGTTCGGGGACCCGCTGCACGACCTCGCGACCCATCTCGTACGCATGGAATACGACAAGGAACAGCAGCTGGAGATGCGGCGGTTGTGGGCGGAGGCCATGGTGGCCGCCGGCCGGCCCGAGCTGACGGCCGGACTGGAGAGCGATCTGCCCGTCTATCTGGATTTCGAATACGCCCAGTCGGTGTTTCCCGACGTCATGCGGGCGGCCATGGCGCTGCCCGCGCAGGCGCTCGACGACGACTTCGAGGTCGCGGCCGCGTGGGTCTGCCGGGCGTTGCGGCGGGCGGCCGAGCCCCTGAAGCTGGAGAGGGCGCCGGACCGGCGACAGGTGGAAGCCGCCCTGCGGGACTGGCACGCGGACGCGAGCCGGCGTGACGCCGTCATGGGACTGCCGGTGCCCGACGCGGAACGTGCCGGGCCCGGGGCCCTGGCGGACGGAGGGCTGTGACGGGGGAACTGGGGGAAACGGGGGAACTGGCGGAACTGGCCGAGTGGTGGTCGCCGTCGGCCGCGCGGTGTGTGCTCTTCGACTTCGACGGTCCCCTCTGCCGGCTGTTCCCGGACGGCGCGTCGGGCCGGGTGGCGCGTGACCTGAAGGCCCTCGCCGCCCGGCGCGGGGTGCGGGGCGTCCTGACCGACGAGGAGGAGTCGTCCATCGACCCGCACGTCGTCCTGCGGGCCATGGACCGCGCGGGGGTCGGCGCCGCCCTCGTGCGGGAGCTGGAGGAGCGGCTCACCCGGGGCGAGCTGAGGGCGGTCCCCGACGCCCTGCCCACCCCCGACGCCGGCAGGCTCGTGCGGGCCCTGCGGGCCGCGGGCTGCGCCGTCGCCATCGTGACGAACAACTCGGCGCGCGCCGCCGCCGCCTTCCTGGGCCGGCCGGACGTCGGCCTCTCGGACGCCTTCGGCCCGCACGTCCACGGCCGCTCGCACCGCCCCGACCTCCTCAAGCCGGACCCCGACGTCGTCACCCGCGCCCTGCTCGGCCTGGACGCCAAGCCGGGCGACGCGCTGCTGGTCGGCGACACCGTCCCCGACCTGGAGGCGGCGCGCGCCGCGGGCGTCGGGTTCTTCGTCGGCTACGCCCGCAACGAGGGCAAGGCGAAGCCGCTGCGGGCCGCGGGGGCGCCGGTCGTGGTCGACTCGTTGCTGCCGCTGCTCGATCTGGTCTCCGTCGCGTCCGCCTGACCGCCGCCCCGGCTCGCGCCGGTTCCTCTCGCCGCCTTCCTGATCGTCACGGATGCGGGCACCATGAGCTCCTGCACGGGTCGTCGGGCGGCAACAGGCGTGCCATGAGGGGGACTTGGTGAGCGATGGCCGTACGGCATGGGAGCGGACCCGGGATCGCTGGGCGCAGGCCGAGTCCGCGCTCACCCGGATCCTGCTCCTGTGCGTCTTCGCGCTCGGCCTGGTGGCGCAGTTCGTCACGCCGGTGGGCGACGCGCTGGAGGGCAAGGCGTATCTGGGCGGTGCCATCCTGACGCTGGTCGGCTATGTGCTCTACGACGAGGTGCGGGACCTGAAGGCGTCCATGCAGCCCGCGGACCGGCAGGAGATCCCCGCGCCCGACCTGGGGCAGTACTTCACGCGGGCGCTCGCCACGGAGCTGCGGATCGACGCCGTCGGCTTCACCGGCGAGACGGTCGTGGACCAGCTGAGGCTCTGTCTGGAGCGCCGCGATCTGCGCGAGCACCCCCATGTGACGCTCCGCATCATCGTGCCCGACTTCACCAAACCGATGGAGATACCCGGCAAGGTCGTCGACGGCAAGGCCGAGGACGACCCGGACCTGCGGCGCGAACTCCAGGAGAAGGTCGTCCGGTACGCGCACGCCATGGGCGCGCTCGACCGGCGGCTGCGCTACGACCGGCGGGGCGAACTCGACGCCGAGTTCCGGGTGCTGCACATCTCGCCGTTCCTGAAGTTCTGCCTCATCGGCCGCGAGCAGCTCTTCGACGGGATCTACGACCAGGTCAAGGAGGGCCCGTCCCGCACCCCGCCCGAGCGGCAGGTGCTCGATCTCATGGGGTACGCCGCCGTCCTCACCCGCTGGCACCTCGACGCGGGCGCGGCCGCCCGGGAGAAGATCCGCAACCGCGGCCTGCTGTTCGACACCCTGTGGGCGGTCGCCCGGCCCCTCACCCCACCCGCTTCCTGAACAGAGCCCCCGCCAGCCACACCGCCCCCGCCAGGATCCCGCCGCACCACGCAAGGGCCACCCACGGCGTCGAGCCCACCGGCTGGTCGAGGAGGAGGCCGCGGAGGGATTCGATGACGGGGGTCACCGGCTGGTGGTCGGAGAACGCGGCCAGCCAGCCGGGCATCGAGTCGGTCGGGACGAACGCGCTGCTGGGGTAGGGGAGGAACGTCACGAAGAACGTGTAACCGTTCGCGGCCTCGGGGGACTTGGCGAGCAGCCCGACCGCCGCCGAGAGCCAGGACAGGGCCAGGATGAAGGCCACCAGGACCGCGATCGCGGCGAGCCAGGCCGCGGGCGTCGCCGCCGGGCGGAAGCCGATCGCGAAGGCCAGGGCGAGGACGAGCGCGGTGGCCAGGAGGTTGCGGGCCACCGACGCGAGCACATGGCCCGCGAGGATCGCGGTGCCGCCGACGTCCAGGGAACGGAAGCGGTCGACGATGCCGCCCTTCAGGTCCTCCGTGACGGCCACCGCCGTCCCCGCCGAGCCGAACCCGGCACACAGGAGGAGGACGCCCGGGACGACGTAGGTGACGTACCGCGAGTCCGTCCCGGTGTTGATCGCGCCGCCGAAGAAGTACACGAAGATCAGGAGCAGCAGGACGGGGAGGGCCAGGCCCGTGAGGAGCGCGTCCACGTTGCGGCGGCTCAGGCGGAGGGAACGGCCGGTCATGGTCAGCGAAGCCTGGAAGGGCTCAGACATGGGTGGGGGCCTCCTCGGTGGTGGTGCGCTCATGGGCCGCCGCCGCGGGGCGCGGCGCCGTCAGGCTCAGGAACACGTCGTCCAGCGTCGCCGTCCGCAGGACGAAGGACTCCACCTCCGTGCCGTCCGGGTCCAGTTCGTCGAGCAGCGCGCGTACGTGGCGTGCGGTGCCGTCGGTCGGGATGCCGAGGGTGCGGGCGGGCGGGTCGTGGTGGGTGGCGTGCGGGGTCCGCGCGGTGGCGCGGAGGTAGGCGTCGGACGTGGTCAGGGTGAGGTCGAGGCGGTCGCCCGGCACCCGGGACTTGAGCTCGGCCGCCGTGCCCCGCGCCGCGATCACGCCGTCGTGCAGCACCGCGATGCGGTCGGCGAGCCGGTCGGCCTCCTCCAGTCGTACTGGGTGGTGAGGAAGACGGTGGTGCCGCGTGCGGCCAGGTCGCCCACGATGTCCCACAGCTCGCGGCGGCCGCCCGGGTCGAGCCCCGTCGTCGGCTCGTCCAGGAAGATCACCTCGGGCTCGCCGACCAGACCCGACGCGAGGTCGACGCGGCGCCGCATGCCGCCCGAGTAGGTGCGCACGAGATGTCCCGCGGCCTCGGACAGGCCGAAGCGGACGAGGAGTTCGTCTGCGCGCGCCCGGGCGGCGGCCCGGCCCAGGCCCGCGAGGCGCGCCATCATGCGCAGGTTCTCCGCGCCGGTCTGCCCCTCGTCGACCGCCGCGAACTGCCCGGTGAGGCTGATCGCGCGGCGCACCCGGCCCCGCTCGGCCCGGATGTCGTACCCGGCGACGGCGGCCGTGCCCGCGTCCGGCTCGGTGAGGGTGGCGAGGATGCGGACGGTGGTCGTCTTGCCCGCGCCGTTCGGGCCGAGCAGGGCGAAGACGGTGCCGGGCGGGATGCGCAGGTCGATGCCGCGCAGGACGGGCAGGGGGGTGCCGGAGGCGCGGGCCCGGTAGGACTTCGTCAGGCCGGTGGCCTCGATCGCGTACGCCGTTGGGGACATGGCCCCTCCCAGGGGTGCGGAGGCCGGGTACGGAACCCGTGCCGAGTACTGCGTAACCCCTACGCATTACTGTGTAAGGGTTACGCAGAACTACCATGTCCGTCAAGCGAAGGCGGAGGAGGCCGGGACCATGACGGCGCACGACGGCGGTGACACGGGCCTGCCCGCGAGCCTGGAAACCGCCTGGGGCCTGCGGCCGCGCCCCTCCAAGGGCCCGCGCCCCGGCCTCACCCTCGACCGCATCGTCGACGCGGGCATCGGCGTCGCGGCCGCCGAGGGCATCGGCGCGGTCTCCATGGGCCGCGTCGCCAAGGAGCTGGGCGTCTCGACGATGTCCCTGTACCGGTACGTGTCCGCGAAGGACGAGCTGTACGTCCTGATGGAGGACGCGGCCATGGGCCCGCCGCCCCCGACGCCCGCACACGTCACCGGCTGGCGCGCCGGGCTGGAGTGGTGGGCGCGCGCCCAGCGCGAGGTGTTCCACCGGAACCTGTGGCTCCTGCGGATCCCGATCTCCTCGCCGCCCGCCTCGCCGCACTCGCTGGAGTGGATGGAGCGCGGGCTCGCCGCCCTGGCGGACACCGGCCTCGACGAGGGCCGGAAGATCTCCGTGATGATGCTGGTCGGCGGCTATGTACGCAACGAGGCCACCCTCATGGCCGACCTGGAGTCCGCCATGACCGCCCGCGGCCTCACCCCCGCGGACGTCATGCGCCGCTACGAACGCACCGTCGACGCCCTGACCGGGACCGACCCCGCCCGCTATCCCGCCCTGCGCCACCTCCTGGACTCCGGCGCCCTCGGCGAGCCGGACGACCAGCCGGACACGGAGTTCGAGTTCGGGCTGGGGTGCCTGCTCGACGGGGTGGCGGTGCTGGTGGGCGCAGGTGAGGGTGGCGTTGGCTGCGGTCTGCGAACAGGCTCAACAGGCTCTTAGGCGTACTGCTCGAGCCCTGCCGACAGGCGGGTGAACGCCGCCTCCGCAGCCGCCACCGCGTCCGGGTGGACGTCCCGCGCCCGCTCGCCCGCGTCCATGCGGCGCCAGTTCTCCAGCGCGAGCACCCGCTGCACGGCCAGGATCTGCGCGGCGGCGAGGCGGGCGTCGAGGGTGCCCCTCGCGTCGGAGCTGCTGTCGTCGAGCGCGTCCGCGAGGGCCCGTTCGGAGCGGTCCTGGTAGGCGTACAGGCGTGCCACCAATGACGGTGTCCCGTACAGGAGTTGGTGGAAGGCGAGGACCTCGGGCGAGTCGTTGAGGCCGGTCACCGGGTCGTGGCGGGTCAGGCCGGTCAGGAAGTGGGCGCGCAGGGCGGCCAGCGGGGAGCGGTCGGCGGGGCGGTCGGCCACGACGCGCGCCGCCTCGTCCTCGTGGTCGGCGAACCGGTGCAGGACCAGGTCCTCCTTGGCCGGGAAGTACCGGAACAGCGTCGGCTTGGAGATCTCCGCCGCCGCGGCCACCTCCGCGACCGACACCCTCTCGAAGCCGCGCTCCAGGAAGAGCGCGATCCCCGCGTCGGAGATCGCCTCGTACGTCCGCTGCTTCTTGAGCTGCCGCAGGCCGACGGGGCCCGCGGCGGCGTTGGTGTCGCCGGTCATGCGGGCAGCGTACCCCATTCGTGATCCTCGGTAAGAAATGTTACTCGGTAACGTTTTCTTGTACGCTCGACGGCATGACGCCACTCGACGACACGCTCGCCCAGGAACGCTCGTACCACGACACCTGCCGCGCCGCCCTCGCCGCGATGGTCGACGGCGCCCAGGAGCACGTGGTCACGGGCGAGCACGTCTCCGCGTCCGGCGCGGACGCCGAAGTGCTCGGCCGCCAACTGCGCGGCAGGGCCAAGGAGATGCGCGAACTCCCCGACGCCCCGCTGTTCTTCGGTCGCCTCGACTTCGACGCGCGCGCCCCGGAAGCGGGCGACCACCGCGGGCAGCGGTACCACGTCGGCCGGCTGCGCATCACCGAGCACCCGTCGGCCCCGCCCCTCGTCGTCGACTGGCGCGCCCCCGTCTCGCGCGCCTTCTACCAGGCGGGCACCCGCGACCCCCAGGGCGTCGCCGTACGCCGCCGCTTCGGCTGGGCGCCGGGCAGCAAGGGGGACTCGGCCGACCTGACGGGGCTTGAGGACGAGCACCTGACGGCGGCGGGCCCCGTGGGCGGGCCGGGCCCCGCGGACCCGGCGGACGACATGGCCGCGGCAGCCGGATCCCCCCGCAGCCGCATCCTCACCGGCGAGATCGAGCGCCCCCGCGTCGGCCCCATGCGCGACATCGCCGCCACCATCCAGCCCGAGCAGGACGACCTCGTACGGGCCGCGCTCGCCGAGACCGTCTGCGTCCAGGGCGCCCCCGGCACCGGCAAGACGGCCGTCGGCCTGCACCGCGCCGCGTACCTCCTCTACACGTACCAGCAGCGCGTCCAGCGCTCCGGCCTGCTCATCCTCGGCCCCAACCGCACCTTCCTGCGCTACATCGCCGAGGTCCTGCCCTCCCTCGGCGAGAGCGGGGTGCGCCAGTCCACCGTCCTGGACGAGATCGCCCGGCAGCCCGTGCGGGCGGCCGACACGGACGCCGCGGCCGTCGTGAAGCACGACGCCCGCATGGCCGAGGTGCTGCGGCGCGCCCTCTACGCCCGGGTGCGGCCGGGCGGCGCCGACTCCCTCGCGGTGCCGGACGGTTCGTACCGCTGGCGCGTCCCGGCCGCCGAGCTGGACCGCATCGTCGCCGGCGTACGCGCGGAGGAGCCTCCGTACGACACCGGCCGTGAGCGCGTACGCACGCGCGCGGTGCGCCATATCCAGGAGCAGGCCGAGCGGCGCGCGGGCCCGGTGAACAACACCTGGCTGCAGCGGATCTCCCGGGCGCGGCCCGTGTCCGCCTTCGTCGACGCGGTGTGGCCGAAGGTCCGGCCGGAGGAGGTGCTCGCCGAACTCCTGGGGGACGCGGGGGCCTTGGCGGCGGCCGCGGCGGGGATCCTCACCGGCGCGGAGCAGCGGGCGCTGCTGTGGGCGCGGCCCCCGCGCTCGTACAAGTCCGCGAAGTGGTCGGCCGCGGACCTCGTGCTGCTCGACGAGCTCGCCGGGCTCGTCGAGCGGCCCGCGGGCTACGGCCACATCGTCGTCGACGAGGCGCAGGACCTCTCGCCGATGGAGTGCCGCGCGATCGCGCGCCGCGCGGACTTCGGTTCGCTCACCGTGCTCGGCGACCTCGCGCAGGGCACCACGCCGTGGGCGGCCCGCGCGTGGCCCGCCCAGCTCGCCCACCTCGGCAAGCCGGACGCCGCGGTGACCTCGCTGACCACCGGCTTCCGGGTGCCGCAGGCGATCGTCGCGCTCGCCAACCGGCTGCTCGCCGGGCTCGACGTCGACGTGCCGCCCGCGCGGTCGCTGCGCGGGGACGGCGAGTTGGCCGTGCACCGCGTACCGGACGTGACGGCCGCCGCTGTCGACGCGGTGCGCGGCGCGCTGACCCGGGAGGGCTCGGTCGGCGTCATCGCCGCCGACGCCGCCGTGGAGCGGGTGCGCGCGGGGCTGACGGCTGCGGGGATCGCGGCGGCGGGCCCGGACGAGCTGGGCGCGCGGGTGGCGGTGGTCCCGGCGTCGGTCGCCAAGGGCCTTGAGTACGACCATGTGGTGGCCGTCGAGCCCGCGGAGATCGTGGCGGCGGAGGAGCGTGGTGCGCACCGCCTGTACGTGGTGCTGACCAGGGCGGTTTCCCGGCTGGATGTGGTGTGCGGGCGGAAGCTTCCCTGGGAGGGGTAGCTGTTTCGGGTGCCTGCCCAGGCCCAGGGCGCCCCTCACGTAAGGCGTGCCCCGTGCGGGTTCGCCTCCCTGCCCTCCGTGCTGAGCAGCACCACCGTGGAACGGGGGCCCACCCCGAGCGCGTCCCGGCGCGCCGGGGCCCCCGCCCCGGTCAGCCCCGCCCGCACCCCGGCCAGTGCCGCCGCCCCGCAGGGCCCCGAGGACACCCCCAGCGCCCCCAGCTCCCGGCCCGCCGCCAAGGCGTCCTGATCGCTCACCGCGACCGCCGCGTCGAGCCCGCCCCGCAGCACCGGCCAGGCGAGGCCGGACACCGTCCCGCAGTTCAGCCCGGCCATCACCGTCTCTCCGGCGGCCACGGACACCGGCTCGCCCCGCACCAGGCTCGCCAGCAGCGGCGCGGCCACCGTCGGCTCCACGGCGAGCAGCGCCGGGCCCCGCGCGCCCCGGCTCCGGTAGTGCGTGACGGCCGCCTGCGCGAGCGAACCCACCCCCACCGGCACGGCCACCAGATCCGGCGACCCGGCCCCCGCGTCGGCCAGTTGCCCGTCGATCTCCGCGAAGAGCGTGGAGTACCCCTCCACGATCCAACGGGGTACCTCCTCGTACCCCTCCCACCCCATGTCCTGTACGAGGACCGCCCCCGCCGCGGCCGCCGCCCGCGCCGCCGTCGCGGCCTCCCGCACCGCCCGGTCGTAGTCCCCGTCGACCCGCGTCACCCGCGCCCCCTCGCCCTCGATCGCGGCCACCGCCCCGGGATGCACCCCGTGCGACACGAACACATGGGCCCGCAGGCCGAGTTGCCGCGCGATCCGTGCCACCGCCCGGCCGTGGTTGCCGTCGGTCGCGGTCACCAGGACCACGCGTTCGCGCTCGCCGGGTGCCCGCTCCGCGAGAATCCGGTGCACGGCCCAGGACGCGCCGAGCGCCTTGAACGCGGGCAGCCCGAGCCGCGTCGACTCGTCCTTGACGAAGACCCGGCCGGCGCCCAACTCGGCGGCGAGGGAGGGGAGTTCGGTGAGACGCGTGGGCGTGTACTCCCGCAGGGCGACGTGGAAGGCACGCACCTCGGCGGGCGCGGGGGTGCACACCCACTCCCGCGCGCGGGGCCGGGCGTACCAGGGCGGCGTACCGCCGGGAACGCCGGTGTGTGTCTCGGTGCCCGTGTCCGTGTCCGTGTCCGTCTCCGTGTAGGTCGTCATGCGGCCACCCTGCGGCCCGTCCCACTCTTCGGTCCAGCGCATCTTTCCCACGTATATTCGTCGGCAAAGCCGAACATCGGGCCCTTGAGACAGTGAGCCAGGGAAACGGGGGCGCCGTCACCGTGTACGACCTCCACCGCCTCCGCCTGCTGCGCGAGCTCAAGCACCGCGGCACCCTCGCGGCCGTCGCCGCCGCACTCTCGTACAGCCCCTCGTCCGTCTCCCAGCAGCTCTCCCAGCTGGAGGCCGAAGCGGGCGTCCCGCTCCTCGAACCCGTCGGCCGGCGCGTGCGCCTCACCGAGCAGGCCGAGATCCTGGTCGCGCACACCGAGGCCGTCCTCGAACGCCTGGAGCGGGCCGAGGCGGACATCGCCGCCTCGCTCACGAGCCTCACCGGGACGGTCCGCGTCGCCGCCTTCCAGACCGCGGCCCTCGCGCTGATCCCCACCGCGCTGACGCTGCTGCGCGCGGCCCACCCGGGACTGCGCCCGCACGTCACGCAACTGGAACCGGAGGCCGCCCTGCCCGCGCTGCTCGCCCGCGACTTCGACCTGGTCGTCGCGGAGGAGTACCCGGGCTCCCCGGCGGGCGGGACGGCCGGGCCCCGCAACGACGTACTGGAGCGGGAGGAGTTGTGCGTGGACCAGCTGCGGCTGGCCTTGCCGGAACCCGGTCCGGCGGATCCGTATGGGGAGGCCGCGGCGGCGGACGCCGGTGGCCCGCGCGGCACGCTGCGCGCGCTGGCGGGCGGCCGCCCCTGGGCCATGGAGCCCGAGGGCACCGCGGCCCGGCCCTGGGCGATGGCGGTGTGCCGCGCCGCCGGGTTCGAGCCCGACGTCCGGTTCGAGTCGTCCGACCTGCTGCTGCATCTGCGGCTCGTGGAGCAGGGGCACGCCGTCGCGTTCCTGCCGGACCTGGTGTGGCACGCGGGCCCGCCGACGGTCGCCCTGCGGCCGCTGCCGCCGGGGCAGCACGCCCGGACGCTGTTCACGGTCGTACGCAGCGGCCGCGGGCGGCACCCGGCGGTGGCCGCGCTCCGACGCGCCCTCCGCCAGGCG
>NZ_AOPZ01000030.1 GCF_000414115.1 Streptomyces aurantiacus JA 4570 | reverse complement strand
AAGGAGAAGAACGCGCCGGTGCGGCCGCAGCCCATCTGGATGTCGTCGACGATCAGCAGCATGTCCTGGCGATGGCACAGCTCCTGGAGGGCACGCAGCCACTCGGCGCGCGCGACGTTGATGCCGCCCTCACCCTGCACGGTCTCCACGATCACCGCGGCGGGCCTGTCGAGCCCCGAGCCCGCAACCGTCAGTAGCCCTTCCAGGAACAGGTGGTCGGAGACTCGGTCGCCCAAGTACCCGTCGTAGGGCATCAGGACCGTGTGGGCCAGGGGAATGCCGGCGCTCGCCCGCTTGAAGGCGTTGCCGCTCACGGCAAGCGAGCCGAGTGACATGCCGTGGAAGGCGTTCGTGAACGAGACGATCGACTCACGGCCCTTGACCTTGCGAGCCAGCTTCAGCGCGGCTTCGACGGCGTTGGTGCCCGTCGGGCCCGGGAACATGACCTTGTACGGCAACTCACGGGGCCGCAAGATGATGTTCTGGAACGACTCCAGGAAGGCGCGCTTGGCGGTCGTCGACATGTCCAGGCCATGCGTAACGCCGTCCCGCTCGATGTAGTCCAGCAGCGCCCGTTTCAGAACGGGATTGTTGTGGCCGTAGTTGAGGGAACCCGCGCCGGCGAAGAAATCGAGGTATTCGTGGCCGTCCTCGTCGTACATGCGGCTGCCCTGCGCACGGTCGAATACCGTGGGCCAGCCGCGACAGTAGCTGCGCACGTCCGACTCCAGGCTCTCGAAGATGCTCGGAGCGCCATGGTCCATGATCACGCCCTCACCAGTTCCAGGAGCAGATGCGGATGCCGATAGACGCGGGTGGCCCCACCGGAGCGTGCCCGCTCCACGAGGGTGACGCCCGCCCGTTCGGCGAAGTCATGGAGCAGAGCGGCGTTCCCATGCCCGCTGAAGCCGAGGAACAGCCGTCCGCCGGCGGAGACGTGGCGCAGTCCGTGCTCAATGTAGTGCCGGTGGCTTTTGTAGCCCGGATCGAAGAACGCCCTTTCGTACGTGGATCGATGCCGGTAGTCACCGGGCATTTCCACGCCGTTGGAGTTCCAGAAGACGGCATCGAACTCGGCATCGGCCTCCAACGGGTCAAACAGGTCCCCATGACGCACGCTCACCTTGCCGGCCACGCCGTGCCGGTGCGCGTTGATCTCGGTGTTGCGCACCGCCTCGGGATTGATGTCGGTCGCGGTCACAGCTCCGCAACCCGATGTGGCGGCGGTGACCGCTATAACGCCCGCACCGCAGCCGATTTCCAGGAACGTTCCGCCCGGCTTCGGATAGATGTCCTGGCGCGCGAAGAATTCGGTGGACGAGAAAGAGCCTGAGGGGTACACCCCCGGCAGGACCGTCCACTCCTTGCCCAGCAGAGAGAAATCGGATTCCCGGTCGACGGCGTAGCGGCGCATGTTCTCGCGCGTCATCGCTTCGGTAGCAGGTTCCGACATGGCAGCGCCCCCTTATCGTTCATTCTTGAACAGTGGAGACCGTCACGCTAACCGGCGGGCCCCTCCGCGCCGTAGCCTCAATCAAGACACATCCGATCACGTATGAAGCGGCGCCCGCGGTGGCCGCTCCTGCTTCCTTGAAGTTGCGCACGTAGACACAGCGGTCGAGCGTTTTTCGAGGCCCCAAGGCGATCGCAGGCTGTCCAGGCGACCAGGCGTCCACGGTGAGACCGTGCAGCAAATCGCCATTTCGCGCGGCTGGCTTCTCCGGCCCTGAACGCTGCCTCGGTCCGCCGCAGCCTGGTACGGATCCGACCGTATTCTGCACGGCAACCAGTACGACATCCACGTCAAGCAGACCACGACAGCGGAACGCCCCGGACGGCGCTGAGCAAGGGGCCCTGCTCACCTGCACCGTCCGGGCTCAAGAAGCGAACTAAAGATTGTCCGGGCGGCGACCGCGCATACGTGACAGTCGTTCACGCGGGTTCTCCGGGTCTCGAATCCTTCGCTCACCAGGCGCCATGATCACTGGATCTTCCGTGCTGAAATCCACCTCGCCCTCGGTACGCTCAAAGCCGGGCTCCGGTACCTCGCTGACTGAGAAGTGCGAATAAGCCACGTCCACAACCCCGGCTCCGCTGGTCCCGGCAAGAAGCAGTGCGACGAGTACCCCTTCCGCTCCACGCTGGAAGGGGCCGCCGAGCATCAATACGACCCGGACGCGCGGAAGTTCAACGTCTCGGCCAAGCCCGTTCCGGCAGAGCACAACCGCGACGCCGGGCTGCTGCTGAAAGGTTTCTACGCCAAGAACAGGATGCTCGCTGACACCGAGGACGACGCCTTCCTCGTAAAGATCACACCGTGACGAGCCGGGGACGGCCGGCGCCCACCGGCCGTCCCCGTGCCGGTCAGCAGGCCGGGAAGAACTGCACCAGATAGCGCTCGACGCCCACAACGGACTCTTCCGAGCCCTTCAACGCGGCCACCTCGTCGCGGCCCGCACAGTGCACCCGTACCCGCCACGAGCCCTTTCTGCCGAGCTCGATCAGCTCATCAGTACGCCCCAAGGTCGGGGTCCACACGGCGACATCACCGCTCGCCGACTCGAACCCGGCCTCTTCGCTCACATCCCACACAGAGGCGTCTTCAGCAGACGGCGCCCCGTCCCACACCTGCACCTTCACTGCGGCAGTATGAATGTGACCGGCACTGGACACGTCCACCCGGCCCGGAAACGCATTCACGAACACATCGGCGTTCAAGCCGTCGGGAAACTCAACCGGCAGCTCGGCATCCCACGACTCCTGAAAAGCGAACGCGTAGTCGTCCACGAACACCTCAAGCAGCTGCTCCTGAACCAACTTGGCCACGAGACTTCTCCCTGTCCGTCAACCCCAGACGACCGTCAGGATCGTATCGCCGCGCCCCGAGCTCGCCGTGCCGTCCCAGCAATCCACCAATGCGCGGCACTCAAGGCGCTATCGGTACACGAGCGCGCCAACGTCCCTCCCACACAAGGGCGTTCCGCCGACAGACATCAACGGGACCTCGCGGCACATAGTGGCGGTTTTGCGCACATCAGGATGGGATGCCGGTATCTCAAGAAGCAAGGGAAAACCCCACTACCGACCACGTAAAGCCGCAGGTCACGGCCCGTGGTCCCCGCGCGTGCGGGGGTGGTCGGCCAGTGGCCGGTAGGCCGATGTCTGGGCCCCGCACCTGCGGGCCGCCTCAGCGTGCCTGACCGGCTGGCACCGGCAGGCCCAGGCACACCGCAGCCCGAATGAACAGGAAGCTGAGGCCCTTTGACTGGGACTCTGAAAAATGGAGAGAGCCTCGCGGCGTGACTGAGTCCGGTGCGGAAGATCTGCGACCAGCCGCCAACCCACAAAGCGTGGCGCCAGCTTCACGCCAATCCCGGCCAGGGCGTCGCTGCTGGTGATGTGCCATCGCGAACGATCGGCGTGGCACTTCCCCAAGAAGATTCGCCCTTCGGCGGCACGGATCAGGGCCGGAAAGCGATGCAACCAATGGGAACGTGCATGCGAATTCAGTGAGAGTCTCGCTACGGTGCGTGCGCCCAGTGGCCGTGGGGGCCCTGGGGGTTTGTCTTCCTGAGGAGGAGACGTATGTCTTCACGTACCACAGGAACACCGCACAGACACAGACGGCCCACCGCGCGCCGCACCACGCTCGTGACCTCGGTCGCCGCTGCGCTCGTGGCCACGGCAGTGCCGCTGGGCGTGGCCCAGAGCGAGCCCGGCGGGTCGGGCTCAACGTCCTCGGCCTGGGGCCGGGGCGGCGAGAGAGCGAAGATGCCGGCGGTGAAGGTCGGCAAGACGAAGGCACCGGAATCGGTGCGCGATAAAGCCTCCGACGACCTGGCCCGGTGGCGGGCGGCCCAGGAGCAACGAGCGCGCACCAGCAAAGACGCACCGAGGCTCGGCGCCAAGGCGGCGGCCGCCCTGGAAGCCGTCGTACCCAAGGGGCAAGGGCAGGTGCCCTGGCATCGGATCTCCGATGTCCGGGTCACGGACGCACTCGTGGCACGCGTCAACTACTCGACGGGCAACCTGATGCTCGCGGCCACCGACTTCCAGGTCGCCGGGGTCGGCAAGTCGCTGCAGCTGACGCGGACGTACAACTCCCTTGACGCCCCCTGGGGGAAGGTCTCGCAGCGCTGGTGGCAGAACTATGAGCGCTATCTGCAGATCGAAGGCGACAAGGTGGTGTTGTACGACGCCACCGGCGGCTCCGTCTCCTTCACGAAGAAGGCGGACGGCACCTATGCCACCCCCGAGGGCCACCGCCTGGATCTGAAGAGGTCGTCCAACGGCGAGTACACGGTCACCGAGCGCGGCTCGGGCATGAAGGACACCTACAGCGCGTCGGGCACGCTGGTGAAGGTGACCGACCGCAATGGGGGCCACATCCTGGTCGACCAGCACGACGAGGGCAGCGAGCACAAGGGCTTCAAGCTCACCGACAACCGCTCGGGCCGCTGGGTGGACCTGGTCAAGACCGACGCCTCGCAGTGGCAGGCCAAGGACAACACCGGCCGCACCGTGGTCCACGACCTCAACGCGGACGGGGACCTGGCCAAGGTCACCGACACCGAGGGCAAGGCGACCCAGTTCGGCTACGACTCCGACCGCCGCCTGACGAAGATCACCACTCCGGAGGGGCGGGTGACGGTCTTCACCTACGACGCGAAGAATCGCGTCACCTCGATGAAGCGGGCCACCCACTTCGACGGCTCCGGCGAGACCGGTCCGACGTACACCTACCGCTACTCGGCCGACGCCCCGAACAAGGCCGGCACCACCACGGTGACGGATCCGGCCGGGAACACGACGAAGTACGAGCACCAGGCGGACGGCGAGGTCACCAAGGTGACTGACGCGCTCGGCAAGTCCCGCGAGCGAACCTACGACGCCAACCGCAACGTGCAGACCGCCACGGACGCGATGGGTGTGGGCGGCACCCCGGGCAACGTCACCGCCTATGGCTGGGACGCCCGCTCCAACCCCATCTCCACGAAGCTGCCCACCGGCGCCACGTCCTCGCTCAGCGGCTACAAGACCATCGGCGGCGCCGACGTCCCCGGGAAGATCACGTCCGCCGACGGGGTGGAGGTCACGTACAGCTACGACGACGCGGGCAACACCACCAAGGAGACCGTCGCCGGAGCGCAGGGCGGCACCCGCACCTTCGCCTACAACCCCAAGGACCCCACCTGCGGCGGCTTCGAGGGCCAGCGCTGCGAGGTCAAGGACGCCAACGGCAAGGCGACGAAGGCCACTTACGACTCCAAGGGCAATGTCATCAAGGTGGCCCCGCCCGCACCGATGGGCGCCACCTCCTACACCTACGACGAGGCCGGGCGCGTCCACACCGCCACCGACGGCCGCGGGACGAAGGTGACCTTCACCTACGACCACCGCGACCGCATCAAGAAGGTCAACGGCCCCACCGGCTGGGCGGAGTACGCCTGGGACGGCGACGGCAACCTAAAGCAGCGCTCGGACGCCACCGGCATCACCAAGTACGACTTCGACCCGCTCTCCCGCGAGACGGTACGCACCCTGCAGGACGGCTCCCAGACCGTCCTCACCTACTACGCCGAGGGCAACGTCGAGACGTACACGGACCCGTCGGGCACGGTGAAGTACACCTACGACAAGGTCAACCGCCTGGAGACGCTGACCGACGCACAGGGCAAGAAGACGGGCTACGAGTACAACGCCAACGACGCCCGTACCAAAGCCAGTTACCCCGGCGGCACCATCGAAACGATCACCCGCGACAAGGCGAACCGCCCCGAACGCATCAAGGCGACCTCGTCCAAGGGCACCCTCGTCGACCTCGCCTACGACTACGCGTACACCAGCGGCGGTACCACCAAGGACGGCGTACGCATCCGTACCGAGACCGACGCCGTCGCCGGGCTCAAACGCGCCTACACCTACGACTCCGCGGGCCGTCTGACCTTCACCAAGGAAACGAAGGGCTCGGCGGTCAACGACAGCTGGCTGTACTGCTACGACAAGGCCGGCAACCTCACCTCGCAGGGCACGGCCGCGGGCTGCCCGGGCGGCACGACCTACACGTACAACGACGCCTCCCAGATCACCGGGAAGAACGGTGACAGCAGCGGCTGGTCGTACGACAAGGCGGGCAACGAGACAGCCGCCGCCCCGACCCCGGAGGCAGCCCGCACCGGCGGCCAGTGGAACGACTTCTCCCAGCTCACCTCCCTCACCCAGGGCGGCCAGGAGTTCAAGGCCCGCTACGCCTCCACCGACCAGTCCGAGCGCACCCAGTTCGGCGACACCACGTTCCACAACGGCCCCGTCGGAGTGTCCGCGAAGACCACGGGCGGGGTGGACATGAACTTCACCCGGGAGCCGAGCGGAAACCTCAACTCCTTCCGCACCGAGGGCGGATCGAGAACGGAGAGCACGTACTACTACCTCACCGACGCCATCGGCACCACCAGGGCAGTCGTCGACGACCAGGGCACGAAGGTCAACACCTACGACTACAGCCCGCGCGGCGTCTCCCGCACCATGACCGAGAAGGTGCCGCAGCCCTACCGCTTCGTGGGTGGCTATCAGGACCCGACGGGCCTGTACCACAACGAGGCCCGGTACATGGACCCGCGCATCGGCCGCTTCACCCAGCCCGACCCCTCCGGCCTGGAAACCAATCCCTACCTGTACGCCTCCGGCGACCCCACCAACATCATCGACCCCAACGGCCTGTTCGGCTGGGGCGGTGTGGTGGACGCGCTCGGTGGCGGAGTGGACGCGCTCGGCTGGGTCGGCGACGGCGTCAGCACCTTCACCAAGCTGGCCTCGGGGGACGCGGCCGGCATGTGGGGGGACGTCGCGGGATTCGTCACCGGCGGCCTCTTCATGGCCGGATGCGAAGCCGTCATGCTCGGCGGCGCCATCCCCACGGGCGGCACATCGGCCATAGGAGGTCAGGCAGTCTGTTTCGCCGGTTCCTGGGCGGCCGGTGAAGCCGGCTCCAGTGCCGCCGAGTGGATCCTCGGCTAGCACAGGCTCGTTGGGGTGGAACCTGGGATAGGTTCCACCCCAGCGTCTCAGTCCATCGACTCCATCGACTGGAAGGTGAACGAAAATGGGCCGCCTCGGCTGGACGATGGAACAGCAGGCAGGGATCCGTTTCTACACCAGACTCACGAACATCTTCACCCTGCTGCTCATCGCCCTCTTCACAGCCCTCACGCTGTTCTCAGGACGACACCGCGGATGGGTAGTCGTCGCAGCCATCATTGTTGCCTGGGCATGTTTCACCCTCTACATGAGGCGCACAAAGAAGGGGCAGCCGTAGCCGGGCTTTCCCACACCGTGCGGTGCGCCTCCCTTCGCTGGCGCACGCATTCCAGGCACGGCGTGACGGAGTGCCCCTGCGGAGAGGTCCGCCTGGCGCGGGCAGGAGTGGGGGATTGAAGGGTCGCCTGTTTGTGGTGGGGCGCAGTCCGGCTCGGTGGTGAGAGGCAGGCAGGGAGAGGGGCAGTGGCCGCGTGGGGCGTGGGGCGCAGCTGGGGCAACTTCCTTTGATGACAGGGCACATGAGTTGCCTTGTGGGAGATTACGCAGAATTGCGGCCGGATGAGCGAAGTGCCCGTTGCTCGAGAAGTGAAGAGAAGGGGCCTAGTGGCCGCATGAATGTGCAGGTCGCGGCCTGCGGTCCCCGCGCGTGTGGGTGGTCCCAGGGTGACCTCGGACCGTGCGCCACTTCCACGCCGGCGCCTCGACCCGCCAACTGAAAGGTGAATGCAGATGGTGGGCCGCTTTGGCTGGACGATGGAGCAGCAGGCAAGGATCCGTTTTCCACCGGTCAGGCGCGTACGTCCCGCTGCTGCACTTCCTTGAGAACCGCCGCCACTGTGGCGAAGTCGCTGTCCACGTGGAGCACCGTGTGGCCGTGATGGACCGCTGTCGCACACACCAGGAGATCGATGGCTCCGGCGGCGCGGTGTTGCCCTCGCTGGGTGAGCTTGTATTGCGCGGTATCGACCCAGCGCCACGCGTTCTTGGGCACCGGCGAGAACTGGCAGAGAGCATCCAGCTCTTCGGCCAGCTCATCGCGGTGGGCCGGACTTGTCGCCGAGTAGAGGAACTCCGCCCTCGTGGGCTCACAGATATGGAACACGCCGGCGGCGATGTGCCCTTCCCAGGGCCGCAACGCCCCCGGCGTACGGAAGAGGTGCCACAGGGCGGATGGATCAAGAAGGTACGTGATCACTCGAAGGCAGCCCGCCGGGCGCGCTTAGCGGCGCCATGAGCAGCAGCCGCAGCCTCGAACTCACCCCGCTCACCCCGCGCGGCCAGCTTCTCGGCAGCCTCCAGCCGCTTGATGCGCGCCACGTAGTCCCGCAGAGCCGTGTTGACGGTCTCCTTCTTCGTCGAGACGCCCATCAGCCGCATCGCCTCGGCCAGCGCCTCGTCATCGAGATCGATCTGGGTAACAGACATACCGGTCACCCCTCACCGTGAGTCCATGATGTACATAACCAAGGTGCATCACCAACATCACCTCCGGCAGTTCGCGCGCGAGGCAGCCGCGCCCCAGCACCCCGCGCCGGCGGCCGCAATTGCCGAGCTCGCAACACCTCTCACGAGACACCCACACCCTGACCGGCGGGACGATCCCCGTCGACGAACCGGGGCGCGGATGATCACAGCAGGACGAGGCACCTTCCGTAGCCGTGGAACTGTCAGGGACTCGAACCTAAACGGGTGGCTCATCTCACCTGCGATTTTACCGAGGAGCTGGAAATCTCCACCCGATTCGATCAGGCCGAGCACCCCTCGCTCCTGCTCAATCCGGCACGGTGAGGCAATTGCCTCACCGGCTACCGAGGCCGTTCGAGCCGCAGCGCTCGTCTCCGAGCGGTGAACGTGACGCCTCGCTGAGGGACGGACGCCTACACGTCCTCATCAGGCGGTACTCCCCGGCACGGCTTCGCTATCAGTCCGCATCGGCAGCGGACATAGAGTTACGCCGACGGCTCCGCGTCCGGCGGGTGCAACTACAGAACCCTGTCACGGCACTTGATGGCAACTCATGAATATTGAGGCGAAATGTCAGTTTCCAACGAAGTATGGAAAAACCCACTGACAACCCTCTGAAGCCACTGGTCACGACCTGTGGTCCTCGCGCATGCGGGGGTGGCCGCCACGCCTCCGCGTGCGTGGCAGTGATGACGAGGTGGTCCCCACGGGTGCGGGGCTGGTCCCGAGGTGTCAGTGAGGCGCGCTTCTTCGTCGTCGGGAAAACCCTCGCGACATGGGGGCCGTCCTTTGGTCCCCGCGCCTGCGGAACGCTCCCGTCACATGCCCATTGCCAGGAACGACAGCCCTGCCACGATCGCACCCACCCAGCCCCCAGCAATGGCCTGCGCAAGCGTGTGTCCCCGCAGGGCCACACGCGACCAGCCGATCACGGCGACCAGCGGGGCAGCGAGCCAGACGAGCGGGCCGTACGCGCCCGCGAGGATGGCGAGGGAGCCGGCCGCGACGCTGGTGTGGGCCGAGATCTTCCAGAACGCGGTGATGGGCAGCAGCACGGCCAGCGTGGCGAGCATCGCCACGACGAGAGCGAGCATCTGCCTCGGGACGTCGAGCCACAGCATGCAGCCGATCCACGCTCCGACCGAGGCCACGATGACGGGAATCAGGAGGAGCCGACGACGCCGGCGGTTGCCGACGTGGCGGTCCGCCCACTTCCCGGACCTGATCCCGTACTTGATGTAGGCGAGGGGAAGCAGCGCGGCGAACACGATCGCGTCGACGGCCCAGGCCAGACCAGTGAGCCGGTCGGACTGTGCGAGGCCGGTCAGGAGGCTGACGGCGATGATGACGTTCTTCGGGTCGAGACCGTCGGTTATACAGCGGGCTGTTCGGAGCCGGCGGCTGTCGGTGTCCGGCTCAACGGGGTTGCAGGGTCCTCAAGCCGCTTCCACCTTCACGCCCTTGGTCGTCGTCAGCGCCTTCTCGATCGTGTCCAGGCGCGCGGAGGTGTAGAAGCCCGCGACGCGGGTCAGCCACCGTGCGTTGGTCTCCTGGTCGTCGCGCAGGGCCAGCAGCGGCTCAACGGTCAAGGGGAAGGCGTGCGGTTCGCCGTCCACCGCGCGGCGGCGGGCGATGCGCAAGCACACCGCTTCGGCGGCGGCCTCGGCGTCATCACCGCCATAGCCGTCGGCACGCACCGCGGCCAGGACGCGGGCGGGCAGGTCCTCGTCGATCCATGGCAGCAGCTCGTAGGTGGCGTCGCAGACTTCGACGACGCGTTGGTCGAGCCGATCGTAGGTGTTGCACACGCTGCACCGATGTCGGATCAGGGAAGTCCCGTGGTGGAGGTGCGGCGCAGGGCGAACGCGATACGTTCCGCCTGGTCTTCGACCTTGATGTGCTTGGGGTCCTGGGGCCCCTCCTGGGATCGGGTGCGGCCGATCAGACAGCCACCGAGGAAGTCGGAGCTGAGGTACTGATACGGCTTGGGCTCAGGCTCCGCAGGCAGGACGACGGGCTCGTGCCCCAGGGCGATGTGCCCGACTTCATGGGCAAGAGTGTGCTCAGCGGCGACGCCGCTGAGCGCCGGTGCTACCCAAATAGCGTCGCGCTCGGCCTCAGGTCGGGTCAGCCACAGGCCGTTGGCGCGGAGGCCGACGAGAGGTGGGTCCCCGCGCCGGAGCTCCAGTGGCCTGGGGTATCGGTCTTCGCGGTGGGCCTTCCAGGAGGCCCACCTGGAGGTGCGCCGGTGGGGCCGGGGCGTGTCGGGGACGAAGTCCCGGGGGTCCGCGAAGTGCAAGAAGAAGTGCAAGATCGCGAACGGTAGCTTCCCCTCGCAGGCCATCAGCCGTACGAAATCGCCTTATGGGCAGTTTTTCGTGGACACCACGATCAACACAGCGAGGCCCGGTCAGCAGGGCAGCGGGCGCGCCGTCATCAAGACCAAGTTCACCAACCCCGGCTGGGGTTCGTCGAATTCGTTGTCACTGAGCACCTCTGACGTGCGCTGCGACACCGCGTTGCCCGGCAGCACACGCAAGGCCGGCTGCGTCAACTCCGGCTACACGCCCGAGATGGTGTACTCCAAGTCCGGCCCGTACCCGGAACTGGCCAAGCACATCGAGCACGGACAGAACGCGAAGAACCTGCCCGGGAAACACGGCACCAACCGGTTCCTGACGCGGCTGACGGACAAGGAAAAGCGCAAGGCGAACCAGAAGAAGGCATGCCCGCCGAGCCTGCCGCGCCCGCCCGGCAAGAGCTGCGACGAGTACCCGTTCGCCTCGACCTGGCAGGGTGCCAGCACTGGTGGCGGAGACTTCAGCCGCCGGATGATCAACGCACGGCAGAACAGCAAGGGCGGCTCTGCCCTCAACAACTTCTACACCTACAACCGGATCATTGAGAAGGACCGCTTCCTGGTCTGGATCAAGCCCTGACGAGCGTGAGGGATCGGCAGTGAGCGACCTCGTACACAGCGCCAGCGGGCCCGTTCCCGTGGAGTACCACCAGTTCCTGATCTTCGACCCTGAAGGGCCGGTAACGGACGAAGAACTGGACGTGTCCGCTGACGGCGTGACCGCTCTCAGCGAAGGCCGGGTAGAGATCCACACCGGCATCCGCAGCGGAGACGTACAGGTCACCGTCGCTGCCTACAGCAGTACCCCGGAGGCCGATCCGGGCCCCTGGCAGGAGGTCACGGAACTGTCGATCCACAGCCCCTCGGGCGAGGTGTTGGTCGGCGCTCTCATGGACGACCTGGAGGACGAACTGCCCTCCCTCGCTGTCGGCGGATCCGATCACCACCGACTGCGCATCCATGCCCGGGGCCGCGACACAGCCATCGACCTGACCCCAGACGAGATCACTGAGCACTACCTGATCCAATGCTGGCCGGCACCTCCCGCGCCACCGCGCAGCCTGAGCTCCCGCGACCAGTACGGAGCCCAGCTGCGCTCCGGCCCTCCAGCACCAACAGAAGCGCCCGTCGCCAACAGGGGCCCACGCGGGCAGTCCGCACGGGAGCGTGACATCCTGCACCGCTCGCTGGAGAGCGATGGCTGACATGCCCGGACGGCAAGGCCCCATGTCCTTGGGCCTTGCCGTTGCGTGCGGAGACCGAGAGGTCACCGGAGTAACCCAGCGGGCAGACGCGGCACGCGAAGCGGCGCCTCCACGGTCGACTGGCGTCCCCCTCCCCCGGACGACGCGGAGCCTCTTCGTCAGGCCGACACCGTTGGCGGCGTCCAGGGACGACTTCGGGAACGGGCCAGTGAGCCGGGCCCACGGCCCGGGGTCGGGGGCGCGGGACGTGCGCCCCGTACTTTCACACCAAGGAGGCGGTCGCGGCGGGACGCCGGACTGACGCCTGGTTACGGCAGTGTGCGACCCCGGCCGACGAGGTCGGTCCGGGGTCGGGGAAGGCCAGGTCAGATCGTTTCTGCACCTGCGCCGGGTGGTGGGGCGGGTGGGACTCGAACCCACGGCCGACGGATTATGAGTCCGCTGCTCTAACCGGCTGAGCTACCGCCCCTAACGGCGCGTCGCGCACATTTGTGCGCGCCGTCTGCCGCAGCATAGCCGCTCATACGATCTCCTGCTCCGGCTGGTCGGCTATGCACGACCATGAGGACCGCGCTGCGGCCCGCATGGTTCCACCAGGGGCGAAACGAGTACGTACGGAGGATTGTTGGGGAGCTCACAGGGGGCGCGCGAGGGCTGGGCGGGACCCCTGCGAGGGGGGCGGGCGGGGCCCGCGGGCCGGGTGGAACTCGGATGCAGCCCGGGCGGGGACCCGATCCGGTTCGGGTGGGACCCCCATGCGGCCCGGGCGGGACCCCGATCCGGCCCGGGTAGGACTCGGATGCGGCCCGCGTGGGTACCCGGTGGGGACAGCGAAGGACCCCCGGGGCCTTGCGGCTCCTCAGGGGTCCTCGCGTACAGCTCTCCCGACTGGACTCGAACCAGTAACCTGCCGGTTAACAGCCGGCTGCCGGTTAACAGCCGGCTGCTCTGCCAATTGAGCTACAGGGGAATGACTCTTGGTGACGGAGTCACTGCAACAATGTCACCTACCTGGGGATTCCCGGGCGGCGGGCGCTTGCTGCGACACATACATTAGCGCAAGCAGGGGGGTGCTCCGCCAATCGGTATCCCCTGCGACCGACGTCGGACAGTCGAGGCAAGGGAAGGGTGGCCGTCATGCGCTACCGGCTCACATTCGTGGCAGGGCTGGCTCTCGGGTACGTGCTCGGGACGCGGGCCGGACGCGAGCGTTACGAGCAGCTGAAGAAGTCCTTCCGTGAGGTTGCCCAGAACCCCGCCGTGCGCAACACCGTCGAGTCCGCCGCCCAGCAGGGGCGGGACGTGGCGGGCAAGGCGTTCCACTCGGTGTCGGAGAAGGTCGGGGACCGGATGCCGGACTCCGTCGCCGAGCGGGTGCGGTCGCTGCGCGAGCGGGGGCAGGGCGACGCCGGGGACGACTGGGGCACCAGCAACACCTAGGCCCCGGCGAGCTCAGCCGCGGTCCCGGCTGCGGCCTCACCTGCGACGACGATGCCCCGTACGGACAGCCGTGCGGGGCATCGCTCGCGGTGCGGCAGAATCCTCGGCATGGGGATAGTCGCGGGGTTGGACAGTTCGCCCGATTTCACACGCATCGTCGTCTGTGACGCCGACACGGGTGCCGTACTCAGGCAGGGCCATGCCCCGCATCCGCTGGAGACCGCGGAGGGCGGAGGGCGGCCGACGGACGTCGATCCGCAGGCATGGCTGCTCTCCCTCGGCGAGGCCGCGGGCGGCGGGCTGCTCGAAGGGGTGCAGGCGATCGGCGTGTGCGCGCAGCAGCACGCGCTGGTGCCGATGGACTCCCAGGGCAACACGGTCCGGCCCGCGCTCGTCGGCAACAATCCCCGCACCCAGGTCGCCGCGGCCGATCTCGTCGACGGGTTCGGCGGCCGGCAGAACTGGGCCCAGGCCGTGGGCTGTGTGCCGCAGGCGCCGCTGCCCGTGACGAAGCTGCGCTGGCTCGCCAAGCACGAGCCGGAGGCCGCGCTGCGCACCCAGCTCCTCATGCAGGCCCACGACTGGCTGGTGTGGCAGCTGCTCGGGCGGCCCGCGCGGCGCACCACCGACCGGGGCGGGGCCTCGGGCACGGGGTACTGGTCGGCGGCGACCGGCTCGTACCGTCCCGATCTCGTGGAGCTGGCCCTCGGGCATCAGGCGATGCTGCCGGAGGTCATCGGCCCGGCGGCCGCGGCGGGCACGACGCCCGAGGGGCTGCTGATCTCGGCCGGCACCGGCGAGACCATGGCCGCGGCCTTCGGGCTCGGGGTCAGCCCCGGCGACGCCGTCGTCTCGCTCGGCGCCTCCGGGTCCGTGATGGCCGTGCACCACGAGGCGCTCGTCGACGCGAGCGGGACCATCACGTCGCTGGCCGACGCCACGGGCATGCACCTTCCCGTCGTCCACACCCTCAACGCCGTCCGCGCGCTGCGCGGCACCGCCGAGATGCTCGGCCTGCCCGACCTGGAAGCGCTGTCCGACCTGGCCCTGAAGTCGACGCCCGGTGCGCACGGGCTGGTGCTGCTCCCTTATCTGGAGGGTGAGAAGACGCCGAGCCTGCCGCACGCCGCGGGCACGCTGACCGGCCTTCGGCGTGAGTCGATGAAGCCCGAGCACCTGGCGCGTGCCGCCTTCGAAGGCATGCTGTGCGGGCTCGGCGACGCGCTGGACGTGCTGCGCGGGCGGGGCGTCGAGGTGCGGCGGGTGTTCCTCCTCGGGCCCGCCGCCGAGCTGCCCGCGGTGCGGGCGATCGCACCGATGCTGTTCGGTACGCAGGTCGTGGTGGTGCAGCCCGCGGACTACGCCGCGATCGGCGCCGCACGGCAGGCCGCCTGGGCGCTGACCGGGCAGCTGCCGCACTGGCAGGGCGCGGTCTCGCAGGTCTTCGAGCCCGGCGAGGAGCTGGCGGTCGGCCAGGCGGTGCGGCAGCAGTACGTGACGGTGCGGGAGCAGGCCCATCCGGGCGCGTTCACCGGGACTCCGACCGTCTGAACCTCGGGGTTCCGTCTGAACCTCGGGGTGCCGTCTGAACCTCCGGGTTCCGCCCGAGGTTCCATCTCAACCTCGGGGTTCCGGGCCGGACGTTCCGGCGCTCGGCGGGATCGGTTTCTTGACCCGGGCTGTTTTTTGACCCGGTCATGGTAAATCGGTTGCACGGGCATGGGTGCGGTGGCGGAGGATGGTGGGCGACTTCGCCCACCCCGCCCCCCGCCCAAGACTCTGCCGAGAGACGAGCGTGCTCATACGACTCCTGCGGACCCATCTGGATCCGTACAAGAAGCCCATCGCCCTGCTGGTGCTCCTGCAGTTCCTGCAGACCTGCGCCTCGCTCTATCTCCCCACTCTGAACGCCGACATCATCGACCACGGCGTGGTGAAGGGGGACACCGGCTACATCCTGTCGTTCGGCGCCCTCATGCTCGCCGTGACCGTGGTGCAGATGGGGTGCAACGTCGGTGCCGTGCTCTACGGCGCCCGCACCGCCGCCGCGCTTGGCCGCGACGTGCGGGGCGCCGTCTTCGACCGGGTGCAGTCCTTCTCCGCGCGGGAGCTGGGCCGTTTCGGCGCTCCCACCCTGATCACCCGGACCACCAATGACGTCCAGCAGGTGCAGATGCTGGTCCTGATGGCGTTCACGCTGATGGTGTCGGCGCCGATCATGTGCGTCGGCGGCATCGTGATGGCGCTCGGCCAGGACGTGCCGCTGTCCGGTGTGCTGCTCGCCGTGGTGCCGGTGCTCGGCATCAGCGTCAGCCTGATCGTGCGGCGGCTCCGGCCGCTGTTCCGCACCATGCAGGAGCGACTGGACACGGTGAACCGGGTGCTGCGCGAGCAGATCACCGGCAACCGCGTCATCCGCGCCTTCGTACGCGACGCCTACGAGAAGGAGCGTTTCCGGGAGGCCAACGCCGACCTGACCGAGGTCTCGGTCGGCACCGGCAAGCTGCTCGCGCTGATGTTCCCGATCGTCATGACGGTGGTGAACCTGTCGTCGATCGCCGTCGTCTGGTTCGGCGCGCACCGCATCGACGGCGGCCATATGCAGATCGGCGCGCTCACCGCGTTCCTCGCCTATCTGATGCAGATCGTCATGGCCGTGATGATGGCCACGTTCATGTTCATGATGATCCCGCGGGCCGAGGTGTGTGCCGAGCGCATCCAGGAGGTCCTGGACACCGACACGAGCGTCGTGCCGCCCGCCGAGCCCGTACGGGAGCTGCGCGGCCACGGCCACCTGGAGCTGCGCGGCGCCGGCTTCCGCTACCCGGGCGCCGAGGAGCCCGTGCTCAAGGCCATCGACCTGGTCGCGCGCCCCGGCGAGACGACCGCCGTGATCGGGTCGACGGGCAGCGGCAAGTCGACGCTGCTGAGCCTCGTGCCGCGCCTGATGGACGCCACCGAGGGCGCGGTCCTGGTCGGCGGCGTCGACGTGAACAGGGTCGAGCCCGCGCTGCTCGCCCGCACCGTCGGTCTCGTACCGCAGAAGCCGTATCTGTTCGCCGGGACCGTGGCGAGCAATCTGCGGTACGGCAATCCGGACGCGACGGACGACGAGCTGTGGCACGCGCTGGAGGTGGCGCAGGCCAAGGACTTCGTCGAGGGGCTCGCGGAAGGGCTGGACGCGCCCGTCGCGCAGGGCGGCTCCAATGTGTCCGGCGGGCAGCGCCAGCGCCTGTCCATCGCGCGGACGCTGGTGCAGCGGCCGGAGATCTACCTCTTCGACGACTCCTTCTCCGCGCTCGACTACGCCACCGACGCGGCGCTGCGGGCCGCGCTCGCGCACGAGACCCGGGAGGCGACCGTCGTGATCGTCGCCCAGCGGGTGTCGACCATCCGTGACGCCGACCGCATCGTGGTCCTCGACGAGGGCCGGGTCGTCGGCACGGGCCGCCATCACGAGCTGATGGACGACAACGAGACGTACCGGGAGATCGTCCTCTCCCAGCTGACGGAAGCGGAGGCCGCGTAATGCCCCCTGGTGGCTTCGGTGGACCGATGATGGGGCCGGACTCCCGGTCCCTGGACTTCAAGAACTCCGGGAAGCGGCTGCTCGCGCACTTCCGGCCGGAGCGGACCACGATGTACGGGATGCTCGCGGCCGTCGTCGTGAGCGTCGCGCTGTCCGTGGTCGGGCCGAAGATCCTCGGCCGGGCGACCGACCTGGTCTTCGCGGGCATCGTCGGGCGGAACATGCCCGACGGCGAGTCCAAGGGCGCGGCCCTGGACCGGCTGCGGGAGAGCGGCGACGGCGGCATGGCCGACATGCTCTCCGGGCTCGACTTCACGCCGGGCGAGGGCATCGACTTCGGCGCGGTGGGCTCCGTACTGCTGCTGGCGACGGGCGCGTTCGTGCTTGCGGGCCTGATGATGCTGGTGGCCACGCGGCTTTCCAACCGGGCCATCAACCGGACCGTGTTCCGGCTGCGCGGCGACGTCCAGGCGAAGCTGTCGCGGCTGCCGTTGTCGTACTTCGACAAGCGGCAGCGCGGCGAGGTGCTCAGCCGCGCCACGAACGACCTCGACAACATCAACCAGACGCTGCAGCAGACGATGGGCCAGCTCATCAACAACCTGCTGACGATCGTCGGCGTGCTCGCGATGATGTTCTGGATCTCGCCGCTGCTCGCCCTGGTGGCGCTGGTGACCGTGCCGCTGTCGTTCGTCGTGGCGACGAAGGTCGGCAAGCGTTCGCAGCCGCAGTTCGTGCAGCAGTGGAAGTCCACGGGCGCGATGAACGCGCACGTCGAGGAGATGTACACCGGGCACACCCTGGTGAAGGTGTTCGGCCGCCAGGAGGAGTCCGCGAAGACCTTCGCGGAGCACAACGACGCGCTGTACGAGGCGTCGTTCAAGGCGCAGTTCAACAGCGGCGTCATGCAGCCGCTGATGTTCTTCATGTCGAACCTGAACTATGTGCTCGTGGCCGTCGTCGGCGGTCTGCGGGTGGCCTCCGGGGCGCTGTCGATCGGTGACGTGCAGGCGTTCATCCAGTACTCGCGGCAGTTCTCGATGCCGCTGACGCAGGTCGCGTCGATGGCGAACCTGGTGCAGTCCGGTGTCGCCTCCGCCGAGCGGATCTTCGAACTCCTCGACGCCGAGGAGCAGGAGGCCGACCCGGTGCCGGGCGAGCGGCCCGTGGATCTGCGCGGGCACGTCGGGATGGAGCACGTGTCGTTCCGGTACGAGCAGGACAAGCCGCTGATCGAGGACCTGTCGTTGGCGGTGGAGCCGGGGCACACGGTGGCCATCGTCGGGCCGACGGGCGCGGGCAAGACGACGCTGGTGAATCTGCTCATGCGGTTCTACGAGGTCACCGGCGGGCGCATCACGCTCGACGGAGTCGACGTGGCGAAGATGTCGCGCGACGAACTGCGCGGCGGCATCGGCATGGTGCTCCAGGACACCTGGCTGTTCGGCGGCAGCATCGCGGACAACATCGCGTACGGGGCCGCGAAGGATGTCTCGCGGGAGCAGATCGAGGAGGCCGCTCGGGCCGCGCACGCCGATCGGTTCATCCGGACGCTGCCCGAGGGGTACGACACCGTCATCGATGACGAGGGGACCGGCGTCAGCGCGGGCGAGAAGCAGCTCATCACCATTGCCCGGGCGTTTCTGTCCGACCCGGTGATCCTCGTTCTCGACGAGGCGACCAGCTCGGTCGACACCCGCACCGAGGTGCTCATCCAGAAGGCGATGGCTCGGCTCGCCCATGGGCGTACGTCGTTCGTCATCGCTCATCGTCTCTCCACGATTCGCGACGCGGACACCATCCTGGTGATGGAGGACGGGGCCATTGTGGAACAGGGCACGCATGACGCGCTGTTGGCGGCGGGTGGGGCGTATGCCCGTCTGTACGCCGCCCAGTTCGCGGAGGCGGTGGCCGAGGTCGACTAGCGCCGTCGGGGGCCATGGGATTCTGCGTGTGCCGGTTCGTTGTGGCTGGTCGCGCAGTTCCCCGCGCCCCTTTCGGGGCGCCTCAGTCCAGGTAGCCGCGTAGCTGATCCGCGAAAGCGTGGTCCCTCAGTTTGTTCAGGGTCTTCGACTCGATCTGGCGGATGCGTTCTCGGGTTACGCCGAAGATTCTGCCGATCTCCTCCAGGGTGCGGGGGCGGCCGTCCGCGAGGCCGTAGCGGAGCTGGACGACCTTGCGTTCGCGTTCGCCGAGGGTGGAGAGCACCGCCTCCAGGTGCTCGCGGAGCAGCAGGAACGCGGCCGACTCCACGGGGCTCGTGGCGTCGCCGTCCTCGATGAGGTCGCCGAGCGCGACGTCGTCCTCCTCGCCCACGGGCGCGTGCAGCGACACCGGTTCCTGCGCCAGGCGCAGGACCTCGCTGACGCGCTCGTGCGGCAGGTCCAGGTGGGCGGCGACCTCCTCGGGGGTCGGTTCGTAGCCGCGCTCCTGCAGCATGCGGCGCTGGACGCGTACGACGCGGTTGATGAGCTCGACGACGTGCACGGGGACGCGGATGGTGCGGGCCTGGTCCGCGAGCGCGCGGGACATGGCCTGGCGGATCCACCAGGTGGCGTACGTGGAGAACTTGTAGCCCCGGGCGTAGTCGAACTTCTCAACTGCCCTGATCAGTCCGAGGTTTCCCTCCTGGACGAGGTCGAGCATGGTCAGGCCGCGGCCGACGTAGCGCTTGGCCACGGAGACGACCAGGCGCAGGTTGGCCTCGATGAGGCGGCGCTTGGCCATCCGGCCCATGACCACCAACTTGTCGAGGTCCAGGGCGAGTTGGGAGTCCAGGTCGGGGGTGCCCGCCAGGCCCGCGAGCTTCTCCTCGGCGAAGAGACCGGCCTCGACGCCGCGCGCGAGCTCGACCTCCTCGGCCGCGGTGAGCAGGGGTATGCGGCCGATCTCGCGCAGGTACTGGCGGAACAGGTCGGACGAGGGGCCGCTGGTATCGGCGCGGCTGCTGCGGGGCCTTGCCAGCTCGATGACCTCGGCGGTCTCGGCGGGCTCGGCCGCCTCGGCGGGTTCGACGGCCTCGACGGGCTCGATCGGCTCGACGGCCACCGCGGTCAGGCGCTCGTCCGGGGCCGGTTCCGGGGCCAGCTCCGGGTGGAGCGGCGCGGGGCCCTGCGGCGGCACCGTCGCGATGACGTCGGCGTCGGCGTCGGCCGTCACGTCCACGGGGGCGGGCGCGGCGGTGTCTGTCTGGGTGAGGGTCTGGGTCTGCACGGGGGCGACCTCCAGGGTGATCGCTGCAGCGGGGGACGGCAGCGGTACAGCGGGACCGGCGTCGACGGCCTCGCCGCTGTCCGTCCCGAACACGATGTGTGGAACCGCGGGGATGTCGGACCCGCTGTCTTCTGCGGGCCGGCCGCGCTCCGAGGACTCAGGCACCGCACCCCAGTGTGGAGTACGACACACGGCCGCCACGAGGGGCGTGCGAGCACTTTTTGAGTCCGGTCCGTGACCGGCCGGTTACCCCTCGGGTAGCCCGCTGGGGGCGCCGTACGCCTGCCGGCCGCATGTGATGGGGGCTGCGCCCCCTCTCCCCCGCTTTTCGGCCCTTCGGGCCTCGTCTTCGGGCCTCGTCCTCAAACGCCGGACGGGCTGATTTCCCTACAGCGCCGCCGCTCCCTGTTCGCGCAGTGCGCGGCCGTACTGCTGTAGGACCCACAACTCGTTTTGTACGGCGGTGAGTTGCTCGGGGTCGCCGTGGCTGCCCGACAGTCGCGCGAACGTCCCCTGGACGTCGCGTACGCGGCGGTCCACGGCGCGCAGGCGGACCGTGACGAGTTGCTCGCCCGCGTACATCTCGTCGACCGTGCGACGCATGATCGCCTCCACGGCCAGCTCCGTGACCATGGCGCGGACCGCGTCGTCCGGGGCGGCGTCGCGGACCCGGACCAGATACTCCTGCGGGTCCTGGATGCCGAACTCGGCGCCGCCCGCGTCGAGGATCGCCTGCCGCACGGCGGCGTACGGGGCGGCGGTGAACTCGTCCACGCCGTACGCGTCGAAGGCCGGGGAGACCAGGTGCGGGTGCTGCAGGGCGAGCTTCAGGAGCTCGCGTTCGGTGGCGTACACGGGATTGCGCAGGTTCAGGGCGGGGCCCGCGTGGCCCGGGCGGGCGGCCGGGGCGGGGGCCTGCGGGGCGCCGCGCCCCGGCGCCGGTCCCTTGCCGCCGCGGTCGCGCGCCCAGCGGGCGAGCTGGCCCACGCGCTTGACGACGAACTGCGTGTCGAGGATGCCGAGCATGCCCGCGAGCTGCACGGCGACCTCGTGCTGCGCGCCGGAGTTCTTGATCCGGGCGACGACCGGCGCCGCCTCGTCCAGGGCCGCGGCGCGGCCCGCGGGGGTCTCCAGGTCGTAGCGCGCGACGATCTGGCGCAGCGCGAACTCGAACAGCGGGGTGCGCGGCTCGACCAGGTCGGCGACCGCCTCGTCGCCCTTGGCCAGGCGCAGCTCGCAGGGGTCCATGCCGTCGGGCGCGATGGCGATGTACGTCTCGGCGGCGAACTTCTGGTCGTCCTCGAAGGCGCGCAGGGCCGCCTTCTGTCCTGCCGCGTCGCCGTCGAAGGTGAAGATCACGCGGGCGGAGCCGTTGTCCATGAGGAGGCGCCGCAGGATCTTGATGTGGTCGCTGCCGAAGGCCGTGCCGCAGGTCGCGATGGCCGTGGTGATGCCCGCGAGGTGGCAGGCCATCACGTCGGTGTAGCCCTCGACGACGACGGCCCTGCTGGCCTTGGCGATGTCCTTCTTGGCGAGGTCGATGCCGTACAGGACCTGGGACTTCTTGTAGACCGGGGTCTCGGGCGTGTTCAGGTACTTCGGGCCGTTGTCGTCGTCGCGCAGCTTGCGGGCGCCGAAGCCGACGACCTCGCCGCCGATGTCGCGGATCGGCCACATCAGACGGCCCCGGAAGCGGTCGATGGGGCCGCGGCGGCCGTCCTGGGAAAGGCCGGAAAGGATCAGCTCCTTGTCCGTGAAGCCCTTGCCGCGCAGGAAGCGGGTGAGGTGGTCCCAGCCCGCCGGGCTGTAGCCCACGCCGAAGTGGGCGGCCGCTGCCTGGTCGAAGCCGCGCTCCGCGAGGAATTTGCGGCCGATCTCGGCCTCCGCGCTCTCCAGCTGGGCGATGTAGAAGTCGGTGGCCGCCTTGTGCGCCTCGATCAGGCGGATGCGTTCGCCGCGTTGGTGGGACGGGTTGTACCCGCCCTCCTCGTAACGCAGTGTGATGCCCGCCTTGGCGGCGAGGCGCTCCACCGCCTCGGAGAAGGTCAGGTGGTCGACCTTCATCACGAACGTGAGGGTGTCGCCGCCCTCCTGGCAGCCGAAGCAGTGGAACAGGCCCTTGCTGGGGCTGACCTGGAACGACGGTGACTTCTCGTCGTGGAAGGGGCACAGGCCCTTGAGGTTGCCGCCGCCGGCGTTGCGCAGCTGGAGGTACTCGGAGACGACGGCGTCGATCGGGACCGCGTCCCGAACCGCCTTCACGTCTTCGTCATTGATCCGTCCTGCCACGCAGAAATACTACGGCTGGCGGGGGCGCCTTATGTACCGTCCAGCGCCTGGGGCTGTTTTATGGGGCTTCGCCCCTCTCCCCCCTTTCGGCCCTTGGCCCTTCGGGCCTCGTCCTCAAACGCCGGACGGGCTTTTCCGCCCGCCCGGCGCCGGGGGCTACCCGAGCAGGGACTCCAGCGGCTTGGAGGGATCGGAGAGCGCCTCCTGGTCGGGGCGCGCACCCTCGCGGATCAGGCGTTGGATCTGCTCCGTGACGTCCCACACATTGACGTTCATGCCCGCCAGGACCTGGCCCTCGCGGAGCCAGAAGGCGATGAACTCGCGCTTGCCCGCGTCGCCGCGGATCACCACCTGGTCGTAGGAGCCCGGGGGTGCCCAGCCCGAGTACTCCATGCCCAGGTCGTACTGGTCGGAGAAGAAGTAGGGCACGCGGTCGTAGCGGACGTCCTGGCCGAGCATGGCGCGGGCGGCGGCCGGGCCGCCGTTGAGGGCGTTGGCCCAGTGCTCGACGCGCAGGCGGGTGTCGAAGAGCCGGTGGTCGACGGCGGCCACGTCGCCGGCGGCGTAGATGTCCGGGTCGGAGGTGCGCAGGGAGGCGTCGACGGCGATGCCGCCGCCCCGCGCGCGGTCGACGAGGGCCAGGCCCGCGGACTCCGCGAGCGCGGTGCGCGGGGCGGCGCCGATCGCGGCGAGCACGTCGTGCGCCGGGTGCTCCTCGCCGTCGTCCGTGCGGGCGGCGAGGACCATGCCGTCCTGGCCGGTGATCTCGGTCAGGCGGGCCCCGAAGTGGAAGCGGACGCCGTGCTCGGCGTGCAGGTCGGCGAACATCTGGCCGACCTCGGGGCCGAGCACGGAGTGCAGCGGTGTCGGCTCGGGCTCGACGACGGTGACCTCCGCGCCGTACTCCCGCGCGGCCGCCGCGACTTCGAGGCCGATCCAGCCGGCGCCCGCGATCACGAGGTGGCCGTTGTCGCGGCCGAGCGCGGTGAGGACGTGCCGGAGGCGGTCGGCGTGCGCGAGGCGGCGCAGGTGGTGCACGCCGGCGAGGTCGGTGCCGGGCACGTCCAGGCGGCGCGGCTCGGCGCCGGTGGCCAGGAGCAGCTTGTCGTAGCGGATGACCGTGCGGTCGCCGAGCCGGACGGTGTGCGCGGCGGGGTCTATGGCGACGACGGTCTGGCCCAGGTGCAGCTCGACGTCGGCCTGCGCGTACCACCCGGGTTCGTGCACGAAGACGCTGTCGCGCTCCTCCTTGCCGAGGAGGTAGCCCTTGGACAGGGGCGGGCGTTCGTACGGGTGGTCGCGCTCGTCGCCGATGAGGATCACCCGGCCGGTGAAGCCCTCGCTGCGGAGCGTCTCGGCCGCTTTCGCGCCCGCGAGACCCCCTCCGACGATGACGAACGTCTGATCCGCGTCGACCACTTGATGCCTCCTCGAAACCTTCAGCTCACTGGAGCGTCCCGCACGGAGCGTGAGGACGGAAGAGGGTGTACCCCCTTTTGCGCCTAAACCGGCGCCGCTCCCGCGGAGGTGGTTACTCGCCGTTTGGGTTCCTCAATTTATTGGTTGCGGTGGTCATCGCCTATGAAGGTCACCTGTGAGCCGCCGGTGCAGGGACCTGGCCGCGTCGTCCGTAAGGGACGCGATCTGGTCGATGACGACGCGCTGGGCGGCGCGGTCGTCGGGCGCGGCGTCGTACAGCGCGCGGAACTGCGGGTCGAGGCCCTCGGGGGCGCGGCGGGTGAGGGCGTCGGCGAGTTCGGCGACGACGATCCGCTGGTCGGCGCGGAGCCGCTCCTGCGCGGGGCGCTGCATCACATAGCGGTCGGCGACGGCCTTGAGGACCGCGCACTCCAGGCGGGCGGCGCGCGGTACGACGAGTTCGGCGGCGTAGCGGGTGAGCGGCCCGGTGCCGTACCGCTCCCGGGTCGCGGACTCCGCCGCGAGGCAGAAGTGGCCGATGAGCTGGCTGGTGGCGTCCTTCAGGCGGCCCTGGGCGACGGCCGAGCCGTCGTAGCCGTGCGGCCACCACTCCTGCTCCTGGAGCCGGTCGAGGGCCGCGGCGAGTTCGGCGGGGTCGGTGCCGGCGGGTACGTAGCGTCCGATGGCGACGGCGAAGACGTCCTGGCGTTCGGGCTCGGCGTGCAGCATGTTCGGGTCGATGTGGCCGGCGTGCAGGCCGTCCTCGACGTCGTGCACCGAGTACGCGACGTCGTCCGCCCAGTCCATGATCTGCGCCTCGAAGCAGGTGCGGTGGCCGGGCCCGTCGGGGTGGCCCGGGGCCTCCTTGCGGATCCAGTCGAACACCGGCCGGTCGTCGTCGTACACGCCGAACTTCACCGACGACGGGTCGGCGGGGTGGGCGCCGCGCGGCCACGGGTACTTGGTGGCGGCGTCCAGGGCGGCGCGGGTGAGGTTGAGGCCCACACTGACCAGTTCGCCGCTCCCCCCGTTGCGCACGAACCGCTTGGGTTCGATGCGGGTGAGCAGCCGCAGGGACTGCGCGTTGCCCTCGAACCCGCCGCAGCCCTGGGCGACTTCGTTCAGGGCCTGTTCGCCGTTGTGGCCGAAGGGCGGGTGGCCGAGGTCGTGGGAGAGGCAGGCGGTCTCCACCAGGTCCGGGTCGCAGCCGAGGGCGGCGCCGAGTTCGCGGCCGACCTGGGCGCACTCCAGGGAGTGGGTGAGGCGGGTGCGGGCGCTGGCGTCCCACGCCATGCTCTTCGTGCCCGGCGTGACGACCTGGGTCTTGCCGGCGAGGCGGCGCAGTGCGGCGGAGTGCAGGACGCGGGCGCGGTCCCGCTGGAAGGCGGTGCGGCCCGGGCGTTTGTCGGGTTCGGCGGCCCACCGCTCGGTGGCCGCCTCGTCGTAGGACACGGTGTGCGCGTGCGGTGCTGTGCCTGCCATGCACCGACAGTAGACGGAGCGGTCGTCCGGGCGCGCCGGGGCCCCCGTTCAGGCGGACGTGAGGAGCCGGTGCGGGGCGGCGCGGGGCGCGGTGGAACGTGCCTGGTCGTAGCGGTGCAGCAGCAGGGCGGCGAGCGCCGGGTGCGCGCCGAGCGGGGCGGC
>NZ_AOPZ01000029.1 GCF_000414115.1 Streptomyces aurantiacus JA 4570 | reverse complement strand
GCTCACCACTTGCGGCACCAACCCGCTCACCGCTGTGGGCAGTCGTGCCGCAGGGCGGCACGGGTGGGCACAGCCCACGGCGTACGGCAACCGTCCGGGTTTCCGGGGCGCTTCGCGCAGCCAGCAGAGCACCAGCCGCCAGCAGCACATGGGGAATGTAAGCCGTCACCATCGGATGAGGCGCCCACCGGGCGATGAGCGCCGCAGCCAGCCCGCCGGAGGCGAACCCGGCGGAGACGAAGAGCCCGGCGCGGCGGGACGCCGTCGACGCGGGGGCGCCCGGCGCCACGTACGGCGGCGAGGACAGTTCCTTGATCCACGCGCTGCCCGCGGCGAGGAGGACCCCCGCGCTCACGCCGGTGAGGAAGCGTCCCGGCAGCAGCCACCCCGTGGCCGTCGTCCCCAGGGTGAGCAGCACGGTGGACAGCAGGTTCACCCCCAGCGCGGCCAGCGCAATGCGCCGCCGCCCCCGCCGGTCCGCGAGGGGCCCGGCGACCAGCAGGCCGGGGATGAGCCCCACGACGTACACCGCGAACAGACCCGTGACCGCCGAATCCGTGAGGCCCAGCTCGGAGCGGTAGGCGCCGAGGAGCGCCGAGAACTGGTTGGCGCTCCAGCCGGAGGCCAGCATCATCCAGGCGGCACGTATCCCGTACCGGGGGGTGTCGCGCGGCGCGGGCCCGGGGCGGCGCGATGCGCCGACGGGTGCCGCCGTCGGCGTTCGCGCAGGTGAGGGGGAGGTTGTTTCGGAGGGCATGCCCCAGTTCTAGGCGCCCCCGCCAGGACTCCGCCGCCCGCGTTCACGATTCCTGAAGACCACCGGGGCGCCCCGCCAGATCCCGTTTACGCTGGAGGGCATGGCCTCCTCCCCCCTCGACCTGCGACTCCTGTCGTCGTTCCTGGCGGTCGTGGAAGAGGGGCATTTCGGGCGGGCCGCCGCCCGGCTCTTCCTGTCGCCGCCCGCGGTGACCGCGCACGTGCGGCGCCTGGAGACCGAGCTGGGCACCCTCCTCCTGTACCGCAGCCCGGCCGTCACGCCCACCCCCGCCGGGGAGCGCCTGGCCGGGCACGCGCGGGCGCTGCTCGCGGCGTCCGCGGCGGCGCTCGACGACATGGCCGACATGGCGGAGCCGGCCCACGACACCGGACGGACGCGCCCCCTGCGCATCGGCATCATGGGCCACGGCTCCGCCGAGCTGACCCCCGCGTCGATCAACGCGTACCGCCGGGCCAGGCCCGAAGTCCCCCTGGAGATAAGCCAGTTGGACTTCACCGAACACTCCTCGGCGCTCGTCGAGGACCGCGTCGACGTCGCCTTCGTCCGCCCCACCCCGGACGACGAACGCGTCACCGCCGACGCCCTCACCACCGAGCAGCGCATCGTCGCCGTCCCCGCGCACTCGGCGCTCGCCGACGCCCACGCCACCGGCGTGACCGTCGCGGACGTCGCCGAGCTGCCCTTCGTCCGCGTCCCCGGGCACACCCCCCGCCCCTTCACGGACTATCTCTACTTCGACGAGGCGGGCAGCCGCCGCGGCCCCGACTTCGCCGTCACCCCCCAAGAGGTCCTGACCAGCGTCATCATGGGCCGCGCCGCGGGCTCGGGCCTGAAGTCCTTCGCCCGCTACTACGCCTGGCCGGGCGCCGTCTTCGTCCCCGTCGTCGACGCCCCCTGGGAGAGCAGCTACCTCGCCGTCCGCGCGGACGACGACAACCCGGAGGTACGCATCTTCCGGGCCCTCGCGGTAGCGCTGGCACGGGAGTTGGGGCCGACGATCCGCTGACGACGCTCGCTCGAGTGACCGGTCCGAGCTGGGCGTTCCGTGCTCGAACCGGTGGTGGGTGCCGGTCCTGCCGAAGGCTTTCGCGACGTTTGTTGGCCACATGCGCAGTTGAGGAAGATTTAGGCGGGAGTGTGTGTCCTTCGTCATAGTCGTGATGATCTTGCTGTGATGGAGTGGTCCGCGACCATCCGGGTACGCGCGCCCCCTTTCCGCTCATACGAGAGTTGGGGTTGTTCCGTCGTGCCCAAAAGCAGCTCAGAATGGGGAAATCGGGGAAATGTCCGACAGGACGATCAACCGCACCATGTTCACGCGCGCCGCTGTACTCGTCTCCGCGCTGACGGCCGGTGCCGTCTTTGCCACCAGCACCGGAGTGCAGGCGGCTGAGGCCACGCCTCGCACCGACGCCACGTCCATGGCCACCGATGCAGCCGGCCGGAGCGCCCAAGGCGACTTCACCGCCGATGAACTGGAGCAGGGCAAGATCCTGGCCGACGGCATAGCCGAACTCGGTATCAGCGAGAGCCAGTTTGCCGACGCTTTGGAGATCTCGCTCACCCGCACCATCGACGCCCACGGCCTGCGCGACCGTCTTGCGGCGCTGCCCGCCACGCCCACCGCCCAGCAGACCGCTGAGGCCGCCTACCCGGGCGACGCTGACGCTCAAGCCGCCATGCTGCCCATCCTGGCCAACGACAAGGTCCGCCATGCCACTCTCCGGAACCTGGCCGCCGAGAGCGGCGAGAAGGCTCCCGTAGTTGCTTTCGGCTGGTGGGACCAGACCAAGTTCATCGTCGGTTGCTCCGCGGCCGTGGCAGGGGTGCTGATCTCCTTCGTCCCCGCCGGTTCGGGCGTCAGGGTGGCCCGTGCCGTCAAGCTGTTCAAGAGCTACGGCGCCAAGAAGACAGCCACGATCCTCTGGCGCTTCATGAAGGGCAAGCGCGTCGGTTCAAAGGAGCGGGAAGCCGTAAAGGCGTTCATCGGCATCAGCGCCATCCAGAAAGCCTGCACCTGACACTGCCTGAGGTGGACAAGTGACCTTGGAACATGTCTCTGTCGCCGTTCTGGCCGCGGAGATCATCATCATGCTGCTCGCCCGCTTCGGCACGGAACGGCGGCACTGGCGCCACCACAAGAAGGGTGAGGCGGCGCCCCGGAAGCGTGACGACATCAGGCTCGGTCCCGGCCTGGTGTACTCGATCGCCGCACTGGCGATGGTCGCCATAGCCGTGTTCAGCGGCATCGACTTCGAGTGGAGCATCGGCACGCTGAGCCTGCTCGGCGTTCTCGGTGTCCTCGTTCCGGGCTACGCCGCCAATTCCGTCATGCTCATCAGCACAGACGGCGACAAGAAGCCGCTCAAGGGCTGGCAGGAGACACTGGCGTACGTGCTGGCCGCGCTCGGCGGGGCCGCCGCAGTCGCATTCATCTGACCGCCCACACCACCGGTGCTGGGCACACATGCCTGTGCCCAGCACCGTCTTCATCCGGGCCTTTCCTCAAGTCCGGGTCGCACTCCTAACCCAGCACCTTCCCCACGTACTCCCCCAGCCGCCCCCGGATCTCCTCCCCCGACAACCCCTCCACGGCCGCCAGGTGCTCGACCAGGTCCGCCCGTACGGCCGCGAGCAGGGCGTGGGCCGCGAAGGCCGGGTCGGGCACCGTGGCCGCCTCCGCCAGCGCGTCGCGTACGACGCCGTGCCACCAGCCGTAGTGCTCCGCCTCGTACGGACTGCCCGAACCCGCGTCCTCCAGGGCGACCGACAGATGGCGGTTGTCGAGCTTGAAGCCGAGGAGGGCGTCGAGGAGGGCGGGCACCCGGTCGCGGGCGGGGGTGCCGGGGCCGAGCGGGGGCGGGCCCGACTCGACGGCGGCGCGCACCGCCTCGCTGCGGGCCGTGAACACGGCGCGGATCAGGCCGTTGCGGTCGCCGAAGCGGCGGAACAGCGTGCCCTTGCCGACGCCCGCCACCGCCGCGACCTGCTCCATCGAGACACCGCGCGGGCTGTCGCTGCGCGCGAACAGTTCGTCGGCGGCGGCGAGGACTGCCTCGCGGTTGCGCGCCGCGTCGGCACGGGCCTTGCGCTCGGTCATGGGACACCGCCATCTCGTACTCGTACCAAGGGCTTTACAGACGAAGGGGCTTTGCAAACCAAGGGGCTTTACAAAGTGGACCGGCGGTCCGTATCGTCGACGACACCAAACGGACCGACAGTCCACATCGTAAAGGACGGCCCTCCCTCATGCCCACCGCCGCTTCCGGCCCCTCCGGCCCCTCCGAACTGTTCCGCGAGGGCATCCGCCTCCTCCTCGCCCACGACGTGGCGGGCTGGGCCGACCTGTTCGCCGAGGACGGCGTCGCCGAGTTCCCCTTCGCGCCGGAGGGCTACCCGCGGCGCCTCGAAGGCCGTGCCGCGATCGGCGCGTACCTGCGCGGCCTCGGCGACCACATCGAGTACCGGGCCTTTCCGTCCATCGAGATCCACGAGACGACCGCCCCGGAGACGATCGTGGTCGAGATGCGCGCGACGGGCCGCGCCCTCGCGACGGACGCGCCCTTCGACATGACGTACGTGGTCGTGATCACCGCCGAGGACGGCCGCTTCACGCGCTACCGCGACTACTGGAACCCCCTGAACATCCCCGACACCCTCCAGGAGGCAGTCAGTGCCTGAGCGACAGACCGTCCTGGTCACCGGCGCCACCGGCACCACCGGCAGCCGCGTCACCGCCCGCCTCGCCGCCCTCGGCCACACCGTGCGCGCCGCGAGCCGCACCGCGCGCACCGCCCCGCCCGCCGGGGCACGCGCGATCCCCTTCGACTGGTACGACGAGACGACCCACGCCCCCGCCCTGGAGGGCGCCACCCGCGCCTATCTGGTCCCGCCGCCCGGCGACCCGGATCCGTCCGCGGTCGTGCTCCCGTTCCTGGAGCGGGCCCGGGCGGCCGGAGTGACCAGGGTGACGCTCCTCGGCTCGTCCGCGATCGGACCCGGCGGCCCGGGCGTCGGCCGGGTCCACCAACTACTCGCCGACAAGCCCCTGTTCGAGGAGTGGACGGTGCTCCGCCCCTCCTGGTTCATGCAGAACTTCACCGACGACCGGTCCCACGCCGCAGGAATCCGCGCCGACGGCACCCTGACGACCGCGACCGGCACGGGCCGCGTCCCCTTCGTCGACGCCGACGACATCGCGGCGGTGGGCGCCCACACCCTCACCTCCGCGCCCGCCCCCGAACACGACCTGATCATCACCGGCCCCCAGGCCCTGACCTACGACGAGGTGGCGGCGACGATCACCCGTCTCACCGGCCGGACGGTCAGCCACCGCTCGGTACCCCCGCGCCAACTGGCCGACCACCTCACGCGACGCGGCGTCCCGGCGGAATGGGCCCGGGTCCTCGCGGCCCTGGACGCCGCCATCGGCGAAGGCGCGGAGAACCGCGTCACGGACACCGTGGAACGCCTCACCGGCCACGCGCCCCGCGCCTTCGCGGACTACTACCGCGCCGCCTGCTCGCCCCGCTCGACCGCCACCGCTCCGTCCCGGTAGTCGAGCCGCACCCGCACCCTCTCCCCCGCCGCCGTCACCCGGGTCCGCACCTGCACGCCCTCCGGCAGGCCCTCGGCGGCCGGGAACACCCCGGCCTCCGCCCGTACCCGGTCGAGGAGTTCGCGCAGCGCCTCGGGGCCGGGACGCAGGCCGACGTACCAGGCGGTGCCCGCCCCGTACCCGTGGCGGGTGATCGCGGGGCCGCCCCCATCGTGGTCGAGGACCGCCTCCGCGCCCTGAAGATGCGTCACTTCCGCCCAGGTGCCGTCGGGGCGCGGGTCGAACTCCTCCACCGTGAGGCCGAGGAGGTCCCGGAAGGGGCCCGGATAGCCGCCCAGGTGGACCCGGTCGTGCTCGTCGGTGATGCCGGAGAAGTACGACATGACGAGCACCCCGCCCGCGCGCACATACTCCGTGAGGCGCGCGGCCGCCTCGTGCGACACCGCGTACAGATGGGGCACGAGCAGCAGCCGGTACGCGGACAGATCGCCGTCGACCGGCACCACGTCGCACGGCACGGACGCCTCGTACAGCGCCTTGTGGTACGCGAGCGCCCCGTCCAGGTAGTCCACCTCGCTGGGGTGCGCGTCCGTCTCCAGGGCCCACCAGGCCGGCCAGTCGAGGAGCAGGGCCGCCTCGGCGCGGGCGGGCGACGACCTCAACAGGTCCGGATGCGCGGCCAGTTCGGCGCCCAGTTCCGTCACCTCGCGGAACGTGCGCGTCTCGCGGCCCGCGTGCGGCACCATCGCCGAGTGGAACTTCTCCGCGCCGCCGCGCGACTGGCGCCACTGGAAGAAGAGGGCCGCGTCGGCGCCGTGCGCCACGGCCTGCCAGGTGTCCAGGCGCATCCGGCCCGGCGGCTTGCGGCCGTTGTGGGCGCGCCAGTTGACGGCCGAGGGGGCCTGTTCGAGGAGCAGCCACGGCTGCCCGTCCTTCAGGCCGCGCATCACGTCGTACGAGAACGCGGTGCGCTGGGCCGCGTCCGGGTCGTGCGGGTCGGGATAGGAGTCGTAGGAGATGACGTCCAAGTGCGGGGCCCAGCGGAACAGGTCGAGGGTCTTCGCGACGGGGACGAAGTTGGTGGTGACGGGGAGGCGGGGGGTGATGCGGGCCAGGACGTCCTTCTCCGCCAGGTAGGCGGCGAGGAGTTCGTCGGACGAGAAGCGCCAGTAGTCCGCCCGCTGGGCCGGGTTGCGGAAGGACGGGGCGGCGCGCGGGGTGTGGATCTCCTCCCACGTGCTGTAGCGCTGCGACCAGAACGTCGTCGACCAGGCGTCGTTGAGCGCGTCGACCGTGCCGTAGCGCTCGCGCAGCCAGGTGCGGAACGCCGCCGCCGACACCTCGCAGTGGCAGTGGCGCGAGATGTGGCAGCCGTACTCGTTGCCGATGTGCCAGAGGGCGAGGGCGGGGTGGTCCGCGTACCGCGTGGCCAGGCGTTCGACCAGACGCACCGCGTACCTGCGGTAGACCGGGCTGGAGGGGCACCAGTGCTGGCGTGAGCCGGGGTGCAGCCGGGTGCCGTCCTCCATGACGGGGAGGGTCTCCGGGTGCAGCCGGGCCAGCCAGGGCGGCGGGGACGCCGTCATCGTGGCCAGGCAGACGCTCACGCCCGCCGCCGCGAGGCGGTCCATGTGGGCGTCCAGCCAGGTGAAGTCCCAGGCGCCGGGCGTCGGCTCGGTGGTGGCCCAGGCGAAGATGCCGAGCGTCACCAGGTTCACGCCCGCCTCGCGCATCAGCTCCGTGTCCTCGGCGTGTACGTCGGGGCCCCACTGCTCGGGGTTGTAGTCCCCGCCGTACGCGAGCGACGACAGCTTGTCGTAGAAGTGGTCCAGGCTCACCGCACGTTCCTCCCGGCCCTCGCGGGCCGCGTTCGTCCGAGCGTTCATCCCACGCCCCTCGTCTCCTGCCCGGCCCGCGCCTCGATGCCGCGGAAGTGGTCCGCCATCGCCCGCTGCGCGGCACCCACGTCGCCCGCGCGCAGCGCCGTCACTATGTCGCGGTGCCTGCGTACGGTGACGTCCGGCGCCGGGTCCTTCGACCAGCCGCGCACGCCCGCGACCCGGTGGAAGACGTGCCAGAACGCGCCGAGCAGCTGCGGCACGAGCGCGTTGCCCAGCGGCCGGTACAGCGTCTCGTGGAACTGCCGGTCCAGCTCGGGAAATGCCTCCCCGGCCGCCGCGCACTCCTCCATCCGGCGCACCAGATCCTCCAGTTCGCACAGCTCGGTGTCGGTGAGCGCCGCCGCGACCTCACGCACGAGACCTTCCTCCAGGACCGCGCGGACCTGGAGGATCTCGGCGAGCGCGTGCGTGTCGTCGGTGAGCTGGACGAGGGTGCGGAAGGTCAGGCCGTCGGCGAGGGGGGTGAGGGACGCCTGGCCGACGTACGTGCCGTAGCCGTGCCGGATCTCCACGATGTCCAGGGCCTGGAGGGCCTTGAGGGCCTCGCGGACGGAGTTCCGGCTGACGCCCAGCTCCGCCATCAGCTCGGCCTCGGTCGGCAGCAGGGCGCCGGGGCGCAGCCGCCGGTCCAGGATGAGCTGCGTCACCTCTTGCTGGACCTGACTGCTCACACGCCGTTCACGGATGGGCTCCTGAGGCATGCGCCACATCGTAGGCACGGATGACATCCCACGTCCCACCTCCGGACGAGACTTCTCCTGATCCGGCCCGCGTCACCCACCCGTTCAGGCCGATGCCGCCTGCCGTTTCCGGCCCGGAATCCAGGGCGGCCGTGACCTGTGGGGCCGTCAATTCCGATCCGGGAACAGCCGGTTCTGATCCGTGCGCGTTCTCTTGACCGGCACTCGCGGCCCTCTTATGGTCGCCACGCCAGCATGACGTAGGACGTGGGATCTCCCACCGGAGGAACCACCGGCAGCACCACCGGCAGCACCACCGGAAGAACTACCTCCCTCTCACCCGGCACTTGGGGAGCCCGCCTCCCCACTCCTTCATGGAGGCACTGTGAGCCACCTGATCCCCGTGACGCGCGACGGCGGGCCCGGCCCCGACCGGCGGTCCTTCCTCAAGTACACCGGCGCCCTCGGCGCGGCGGCGGGTCTCACCAGCACGCTCGCGGCCTGCTCGGGACCGGAGTCCACGAACGAGACCGGTGCCGGCGGCAAGGACGGCGGCACCCTGACGGCCGTCATCGGCTATGGAAACGACGGCAGTTGGGACCCCACGCAGACGGCGTCGGCGTTCGCGATGGCCGGCAACGAGCACATCTACGAGGCGCTGCTCGGCACGGACCCGATCACCCGGGAGCCCTACCCGCAGCTCGCCACGGCGGTGCCCGCCGACCCGAAGGCGACGACGTGGAAGTTCGAGCTGCGCGCGGGCGCCAAGTGGCACGACGGCAAGCCGGTCACGGCCGACGACGTCGTGTTCGTGTTCGAGCGGATCCTGGACCCGAAGACGCAGACGCTGGCCAAGGGCTTCTTCGCGAGCTGGCTGAAGGAGGTCAGGAAGGTCGACGCGCGGAACGTCGAGCTGGTGCTGAAGTTCCCCTTCCCGGACGGCGCGGCCCGCCTCACGCTCGCGAAGATCATGCCGAAGCACGTCTACTCCAGGCCGGGGGCGTGGGACGACGCGACCAAGGGCAAGGCGATCGGCTCGGGCCCCTACCGGCAGACCGCCCACCACCCGAAGTCGAACACGACCTTCGAGGCGTTCGCCGACTACAACGGCCCGCGCAAGGCCGCCTTCGACAAGATGAACTGGCTGACGATCGTCGACGCGGCGCCGCGCGTGGCGAAGATCTCCGGCGCCAGTGCGGACTCGGAGATCGCCGACAACATTCCGTACGCCAACATCGAGCAGCTCAAGAAGAGCGGCATGACGGTCGAGGGCGGGGCCGGCATGAACAACCTCTTCCTGATGTTCAACACCGCGCACAAGCCGTTCGACGACGTGCGGGTGCGCCAGGCGCTGCACTACGCCATCGACCGGGACAAGATGATCGAGGTCGCCCTGAAGGGGCACGGCAAGGCCGCCTCGTCGTTCCTCAACGAGGGCAACCCCAGCTACCGGCCGGCGAAGACCGTCTACGAGTACGACCCGAAGAAGGCCAAGGCGCTCCTGAAGGAGGCCGGGGTCGAGAACCTGAAGATCAACATCATGGCGGTCAACGTCAGCTGGATCGTCGACTGCCTGCCGACCATCAAGGCGTCCTGGGACGCGATCGGCGTGGAGACCACGCTCGACCCGCAGGAGACCACGGCCGTCTTCACCAAGATGGACCAGAAGAAGGACTACCAGGTCGTCGCCGCCGCCTCGAACCCCAACCAGTTCGGCATCGAGGCGGACCTGATCATGCATTACAACTACGGGCCCGACAACCTGTGGATGGGTTACGCCCGCTGGGCGAAGAACTCCCGCGCCAAGGAGTTGTTCCGCCTGATGGACCAGGCGACACGCGAGCCGGACGCCTCCAAGAAGAAGACGATGGTGCAGGACTACATCGACATCGTCGCCGAGGAGGCCGTGCTGTACCCCGTGGTGCACAACGAGCTGATGACGGCGTGGGACCCCAAGCAGCTCACCGGTGTCCGCGCCCAGCCCTATCCCGGCATCAACCTCCTCCAGGCCAAGTGGCTCTGAGCGAGAGATGCGTCCGTACGCCGTGAGCGACCTCAAGGAGCCCCACGCCGTGAGCGACCAGAGGAGCCGTAAGCAGTGACCGCGATCCTCCGCATCCTGGCCCGCCGTATCGCCCTGCTCGTCCCGCTGCTGCTCGGCATCGTGCTCTTCGTGTTCCTGGTGATGCGGTTCTCCGACATCGACCCGGCGTCGGCGTTCTACCAGGGCGCGAACCCCACGCAGGAGCAGCTGCACCAGTTCCGCGAGGACAACGGCCTCCTTGACCCGCTGCCGGTGCGGTACGTGGACTTCGTGGGCGATCTGCTCGGCGGCGACATGGGCATCAGCGTCCTGACCCGCTCGCCGGTGATCGACCAGATCACGACGGCGCTGCCGCTGACCATGCAGCTCACCTTCATGGGCCTCGGCATCGCGGTGCTCCTCTCACTGCCGCTCGGCGTGCTCGCCGCGATCTACCGCGACCGGCTGCCCGACCAGATCATCCGCGTCGTCTCCCTGACCGGCGTCGCGGCGCCCGGCTTCTGGCTGGCGCTGCTGATGATCCAGTACCTGGCGGTGGACCTGGGCTGGTTCCCGACCGGCGGATACGTCAATCCGGGCGACTCCTTCACGGGGTGGCTGAAGACGATGACGCTGCCCGCGCTCGCCCTGTCCCTGCCCGTCGCCGCGCAGATGACCCGCATCGTGCGCACGGCCGTCGTGGAGGAGCTGGACAAGGACTACGTCCGTACGGCCATCGGCAGCGGCCTGCCGCCGGTCGTGGTCGTCGGCCGCAATGTGCTGCGCAACGCCCTCATCAACCCGCTGACCGTGCTCGGCCTGCGCGTCGGCTATCTGCTCGGCGGCGCCGTCGTCATCGAGACGATCTTCTCGCTGCCGGGCATGGGCAAGCTCATGATCGACGCGGTGAAGAACGGCGACCCGGCCGTCGTGCAGGGCGTCGTCATCACCACGGCCGTCGGCTTCGTCGTGGTGAACCTGGTGATCGACATCCTCTACTTGCTGGTGAACCCGCGACTGAGGGGAACCTCCTGATGCTCCAGACGCGCAAGTCGCTGGCCGAGCGGCTGTCCCGGCCCGGCATCCGGCTGCGGTCCCTGAAGAAGCTGCCGGTGCTGTCCCGGATCGCGTTCGGCGTCGTCACCGTCGTCGTCCTCGTCGCCGTGTTCGCCCCGCTGCTCGCCCCGCACGACCCGCTGGACCAGCAGTCCCTCGTCGGCGGCACCGGCGCCCCGTCCGCCGACCACTGGATGGGCCAGGACAGCCTGGGCCGGGACATCCTCAGCCGGCTGATGTACGGCGCGCGCTGGTCGCTCGCCATCGGCCTGGGCGCGACGTCGCTCGCGCTGGTCGTCGGCGCGGTCGTCGGGGCGATCGCGGCGACCTCGCGCAAGGCGGTCGACGAGACGCTGATGCGGTGCCTGGACGTCGTCATGGCGTTCCCCGGCATCGCGCTCGCGGCGGTCCTCGTCGCGGTCTTCGGCGGCGGCATCACCGTACTGATCTGCGCGATCGCGTTCCTGTTCACCCCGCCGATCGCCCGTGTCGTACGCGCCAACGTGCTCGATCAGTACGGCGAGGACTACGTGGTCGCCGAACGGGTCATCGGCGCGCGCACCCCGCACATCGTCATCAAGCACGTCGCGATCAACTGCGCCGCGCCGATTCTGGTCTTCTGCACGGTGCAGGTGGCCGAGGCGATCGTGTTCGAGGCGTCGCTTTCGTTCATCGGCGCGGGCGTGCGGCCGCCCGACCCGTCCTGGGGCAGCGTCATCGCCGACGGCAAGAACATGGTCCTGATCGGCGGCTGGTGGGCGACGGTCTTCCCCGGCCTGCTGATGCTCCTGACCGTGCTTTCCCTGAACGTGCTCTCCGAGGGCGTCTCGGACGCCTGGGCCGCGCCGTCCGGACGGGACGTCACCGGCGCCGGGCGCAAGGACGACCCGGTCGAGGCGCCGGAGCCGGGCAGCGGGGAGGTGCTTCAACTGCCGGGCCTGACCGAGGCGGCACAGCGGCTGCGCTCACGGGCCCGGCCGCTGCCGGACGGCTCGCCCGTGCTCAGCGTCCGCGACCTCGCCATCGGCTTCGACGAGCGGCACGCGGGCGTGGACATCGTCGACGGCATCAGCTTCGAGGTGCGGCCCGGCGAAGTCCTCGGCCTGGTGGGCGAGTCGGGCTGCGGCAAGTCCCTGACCGCGCTCACCGTCATGGGCCTGGAGCCCAAGGGCGCCCGGGTGCGCGGCCACGTCACCTTCGACGGGCAGGAGCTGATCGGCCTGCCCATGCGGGCCCGGCGGCGGCTCCTCGGCCACGACATGGCGATGATCTACCAGGACGCCCTGTCGTCCCTGAACCCGGCGATGACCGTACGCGCCCAGCTCAAGCAGGTCGTACGCAGGGGCGGCCGCCGAAGCCCCGAAGAACTCCTCGAACTGGTCGGCCTCGACCCCGAGCGCACCCTGCGCAGCTATCCGCACGAGCTGTCCGGCGGCCAGCGCCAGCGCGTTCTGATCGCCATGTCCCTGTCCCGCGAACCGAAGCTCATCGTCGCCGACGAGCCCACCACCGCCCTCGACGTGACCGTGCAGGCCCAGGTCATCCAGCTGCTCCTGCGGCTGCGGGCCGAGCTGGGCTTCGCGCTCATCCTGGTCTCGCACGACCTGGCCCTGGTCGCGGACGTCACCGACCGGGTCGCCGTGATGTACGGCGGGCAGATCGTGGAGACCGGCGTGACCGCCGACCTGGTCGAGTCGCCCACCCACCACTACACGCGCGGCCTGCTCGGCTCCGTGCTCTCCCTGGAGTCCGCGGCGCAGCGGCTCACCCAGATCAAGGGCGTCGTCCCCTCCCCCGCGGACTTCCCCGTCGGCTGCCGCTTCGCCGACCGGTGCCCGCTGGCCGACGACACCTGCCGCTCCACCGCACCGGAACTCCTCGGCGAGCCCTGGCACAAGACGGCGTGTCACCACCCGGCGATCGGCGGCGAGACAGCGGAGCCGCAGCTCCGAGAAGGCGAGGCGGTCCGTGACCGTAGCTGAGACCGTGCCCCCCGGGGACGTGCCCGAGGACGACCCCGCCGCCCTGGTCACGCTGCGCGACGCGCACGTCGTCCACAAGGCCCGCACCGGCGGCCTGTTCTCCCGCGACCGCGTGTACGCGCTGACCGGCGCCGACCTGACCATCGCGGCCGGCGAGACCGTAGGCGTCGTCGGCGAGTCCGGCTGCGGCAAGTCGACTCCGGCTGCGGCAAGTCGACCCTCGCGAAGGTCCTCGTCGGGGTGCAGCGGCCGACGACCGGCGTGGTCGCGTACCGCGGCCGGGACCTGTGGGAGATGGGTGCCGCCGAGCGCCGCACCACGATCGGCACCGGCACCGCCATGATCTTCCAGGACCCGTCCACGGCCCTGAACCGCCGCCTGCCCGTCCACAAGATCCTCCGTGACCCGCTCGACGTGCACCGCCGCGGCACCCCCGGGCAGCGCGGCGACCGGGTGCGGGAGCTGATGAGCCTGGTCGGCCTGCCGCCTGTGCTCGCGGACGCGCTGCCCGGGCAGCTCTCCGGCGGGCAGCGGCAGCGCGTCGCGATCGCCCGCGCGCTGGCCCTGGAGCCGGAGCTGGTGGTGGCCGACGAGCCGACCAGCGCGCTGGACGTCTCCGTACGCGCCCAGATCCTCAACCTGCTCCTGGACCTGAAGGAGCGTCTGAACCTGTCCCTGGTCTTCGTCTCGCACGACATCCAGACGGTCCGCAGGATGAGCGACCGGGTCATCACCATGTACCTGGGCCGGATCGTCGAGGAGTCGCCGGCCGCCGAGATCCTGGACAACGCCCGGCATCCGTACACCCGGGCACTGTTCTCGGCCACGCCCGGGCTGCTCGACCCGATCGACCCGATTCCGCTCGTCGGCCCGGTACCGTCGGCCACACGGCCGCCCAGCGGCTGCCCCTTCCGCACCCGGTGCTGGAAGGCGGACGAGGTGTGCGCGACGGCCATGCCGGACGTCGCGGACGCCGGCGCCGATCACCGCTACCGGTGCCACCACCCCGTACTGGCGGGCGAGTCCACCCGCGACCTCGTCAGCCAGTCGTCCGCAGCGACGGCCGCCGCCACGGCCACGTCCAAGGAGACTCCATGACGCTTCCTCCCCTCTTGACCGGTGTCGTCCCGCCCGTGTGCACCCCCCTGACCCCGGACAACGAGGTGGACGTGGCGTCCCTGGAGCGCCTCGTCGACCATCTCGTCGGCGCCGGCGTCGACGGACTCTTCGTGCTCGGGTCGTCCTCCGAGGCCGCGTATCTGCCGGACGGGCACCGCAGGACCGTCGTGGAGACCGTCGTACGGCACGTGGCCGGGCAGCTGCCCGTCCTCGCCGGTGCCATCGACATGGCCAGCCTGCGCGTCCTCGACCACGTCCGGGCCGCCGCGCGCGCGGGGGCGGACGGCGTCGTCGTGACCGCGCCCTTCTACACCCGCACCCACCCCGCCGAGATCACCCGGCACTTCCGCCTCGTCGCCGACCGCGGCGAGCTGCCCGTCTTCGCCTACGACCTCCCCGTCTCCGTCCACTCCAAGCTCGACCCCGACCTCGTGCTCGAACTCGCCGCCGAGGGGGCCCTGGCCGGGCTCAAGGACTCCAGCGGGGACGAGGGCGCGCTGCGGCGGGTGATCCTGGGCGCCCGCGCCCGCACCGACGTGCCCGGCTTCGCCGTGCTAACCGGGTCCGAGCTCACCGTCGACTCCGCCCTCGCCATGGGCGCGGACGGTGTCGTGCCCGGGCTCGGGAACGTCGATCCGCACGGGTACGTACGGCTCTTCCGGTACGCCCGTGCGGGGGACTGGGAGCGGGCCCGGGCCGAGCAGGAACGGTTGTGCGCGCTGTTCCGCATGGTGTCCGTGGGGGACCCCCTGCGGATGGGGGCCAGCTCCGCCGGGCTGGGGGCGTTCAAGGCCGCGCTCCATCTGCGCGGGGTCATCGACTGCCCCCTTACGGCGGCGCCGCAGGTGCCGTTGTCCGCGGCGGAGACGGAGCAGGTGGGCAAGCACATGGCCGCGGCCGGCTTGCTGTAGACCGAGTCCCCGCGCCCCCCACGGGGGCTCCGCCCCCG